>CAVCWF010000209.1:0-31371 GCA_963605945.1 Lachnospiraceae bacterium | reverse complement strand
TCTTGTCCATGAAGCCGTGGCAGCAGAAGTAGGAGATCATCCAGCGGTAGTACAGTGCGCCGTTGAGCGCGGGGATGAGGTCCTTGGAGAAGGTCATGAGGAGCATACCCCACATACGAGCCCACTCATAGAAGTCGTATGCGGTGTCCTTGATGCCGCGCCACTCACGGCGGACGGTAGCCATTGCACCCTTGCGGTAGAGACGGCCGAGGCTCTTCTCACCGTTGAGGATGCGATCCTTCTTGCCGTCGGCATCAAGAGCCATGAAGTCCTTGTACTCGCCCTTGGCACGCTCGAAGTCGGCCTTAATATCATTTACACGATCCTGACCGAACTTTTTCCAGTCGGTAGCCTTGATAAGATCCCATGCGATGCCTCCGACCTCTTTGAGGTTCTCCCACTGCTTCGACCATTCGATCTCATCTTTGCATTTCCAGAATTCCGGATTCGGATACTGTATCTTTTCCTTCTTTGCCATTATGCTTTGCCCTCCTCTTTGTGGATACGCTTAATCTCAAGGGATTCAACGAAGGCCTGAACACGGGTGCGGAGCTGACCGGAGTTACCGTTGTTGTACAGTCTGTCGATGGACAGGACGGGCCAGCCGTACTCGTCGTGCATGATGTGGGAAACCAGAGCGCGCTCGAAGCCCCAGTAGTCGCAGTACTTCATCTGCTCGTAGATGATGCCTTCGGCGTTGTACTCTTTTGCGAGGCGGTCAGCGGTCTCACGGCGCTGATGCACCTTCTCGTCGGATATGTAGCGTGCGCACTCGGAGTGCTCCATGACGTGCAGACAGATCTGACGCAGAGCGTCCTCGTCGTCCTTCAGCTCTATGACCTCGCGGCCGGGAGTGGAGCCGAAGCAGAAACGGTCGGAAACGACCAGAGCGCCGCAACCCTCGATGAGCTTGGTGAGCTGAGGATCGTCGATTTCGGAACCGACTATCGCAACGCGGGCACGGAACGGAGACTTCTCGTCGGGCTTGCGCTTCTTCAGCTCCTTCAGGGTCTCACGCAGGTAAGGCAGGATGAGAGCCTTCGGACAGGTGTAGGAAACGAGGTTGATGACATGGAACTCATAGCCGGTGATGACGGGGTTCTCTGCCTTGCGCATCTCGCCCATCTCGGAGATGATGGAACATACCTCGTTGTGCTCCTTGACAGCCTGACGGATGGCGGCGTCGGAGGTGTCCACGCCGTAGACCTCGGTCAGCTTGTCGAGCACATGGATACGCATCTGCTTTACATAGGAATCGAGGGTGTAGTCGGTGATTTTGTAAGGGATGTCGCAGTGGGTAACGAAGAAGTTGGGCTTCTCGTTGACCTTGAGGATCTCGAAGTGCTCCATTGCACGGTTCATCATGGAGCAGGCGTCAACGCCTATCATCGCGTCGAGGAACTGGTAGCCGCCCTCGATGCCGCGCTCGACGAGCGCGCGTGCGAACTCGCAGGTGTAGTTGGACATGTAGTAGGTTGCGATGTCGATGGAGCCGGTGTGCGGCGCGCGCAGACGCACCGAGAAGCAGTTGCCTACGTTGAGCAGCGCCTCAGGAACATGGTAGCAGGTATAGCCGAGGGCGAGGTTGCCTTCCGCCTGTGCCTTCTGCACCAGCTCGTTGTTGGCGTTCTCAAGCAGACTTTCAAAGTAGATCAGATGCTTAAGATCTTTCAAATGTTACACCTCTTCTTTAAGTTTTCTATTTTATGGAGCAGCGGGATCATGCCCCATTGAATACTGATTTGCGGGATCTCAGAGTATCCCGATCTTGGTCAGAGCCTCTTTCGCGCCCGCGAGCATCGCGGAATCCGCCGGAAGCTCCATAACGCTCTTGCCCTTGATGTCGTTTGCGGCAAAGGTCTTGTCCGCGGGGATAAACGAGAGGATATCCACGCCCGGAACCTTTATCAGATCCGCAAGTTCGGGGTTGGTGACGCGGTTGACGATCACGCCTATCTTGTCGTAGGCGATAAGCTCGTCCGCCACGTTCTTGATGGTGCTGACGACTTGGGCGCCCTTCTTGCTCTGGTCGGTAATGAGCAGCAGATGAGTCACCTTTTCCATCACGCGGCGCTGGATCTGTTCGATCCCCGCCTCACCATCGATCACAACGTAGTCAAAGCTGTTTGCCAGAAGTCCGATAACTTCCTTCAGGTAGGAGTTGACCTTGCAGTAGCAGCCGGAGCTCTCCGGACGGCCTATCGCAAGGAACGCGAAGCCGGGCATCTCAACCAGCGCGTCGAAAATTCTGAACCGCGCCTCGCTGAGAAGCTCCAGCGCTTCTCTGGTTTCTCCGTTTTCAACGCTGTCGACGATGCTCATACGGATATCGTCCAGCGTCAGCTTCACATCCACGCCAAGAGCAACGGACAGACCGACGGCAGGATCGGCGTCAATCGCAAGAATCTTCTTGTCGGGATACTTCTCAACAAGCAGTCTCACTATGGACGCGCAGATAGAAGTCTTGCCTACTCCGCCCTTGCCTGCTACCGTGATTATCTTGGCTTTATTTTCCATATACGTCCCTCCCTGTTCTGGAAATGAGCGCATTTATCTCCCATGCACTATCGTTAGTATTTTAGCACATTGCCCAGCCGGATGCAAGGAAAACCCGATAATTTCAGGCAAATTTCAGTTTTTACACAAACTTCGCGGAAACTTTTTTCATGCGGTGCAGATATATTTATACACTTATTTGCGAGTGCCGAAATTTTTTTGAAGTAATTGCTTTTCGGCTCATCGGTTAAGGATATATACTCCCAAATTCAGGTATCCGGCGAATGTCACCCACGCCAGATAGGGCAGCATCAGCCAGCCCGCGGGCTTCGATATGAAGCGGAACAGCAGCGCCGTGCCGGCAATGGCAACCCACAGCAGCACGAGCCAGATGAAGGCCGCAAGGTAGAGCTTGAGGTTGAAGAAGATGAGCGTCCAGCAGAAGTTCATAAACAGCTGCACCGCGTAAAACGTGAGCGCACGCTCGATGCGGCCTGGGTATTTTTCGGAGCTGTACACGAGATAAGCCGCGATGCCCATGAGGATGTAAAGCAGCGTCCACGCAGCCGGGAACGCCCACGCGGGCGGCGCGAGGGGCGGTTTGTTCAGCGCCTCGAAATCCTTGAAGCTGCCGTTTGCTATCAGCGCCGCCGCTCCGCCGACGGCCAGCGGTATCAATATTGATATGATGAGCTTTTTCCACTCCGGTCTTTTTGCCATGGCTTTTCTCCTTATTTGCTTTGCGTTATGTTCTACTCATATTAATATACAACGCCGCGGTGAAAAAAATTCACCGCTGCGTTTCAAATCCTTGCTGTGAAGCGCTGCGCCAGTCCGAAACCTTTGCCGCGAAGCACTGCCAATTTCTAAGGTAGTGCAACGGCGGCGCATCATCTCAAATCACACTGTCATTGCGAAGCCAGTTCGCAAACTGGCTGTGGCAATCCGTTTCTTTTTTTAGACAGCAGTATGTTTCCGCGAGGCATAGAGGGGATGCGGATTCCCACGTCGCTTCGCTCCTCGGAATGACAGAGGTATTCTACGCATTGTCCTCTCTTTTCCCTATCGGCAATTTCAGCACACTGGCGACCCCTCAGTCGGCTAACGCCGCCAGCTCCCCTAAGAGGGGCGCCAAGAGCGCGGAGCAACCACCGCACCTGCCCCAAATCTTTGCCGCGAAGCGCTGCCCCTTTTAGGGTAGCGAAGCGGCGGCGCGGTAGTGAATGACATGCCAGTGGCATGTCAGAGCCGCGCCGTGACCGAGCCGCAGCGAGACAGTGGCGCGTTAGCGCCGAAGGGGTCGCCAGAGGAGAGATTAGAGCAGGGGAGAAAAGAAAGAGCAGAGCAAAATTAACTGTCATTGCGAGGTCAGTGACCGACGTCACGGGTCGTGGCAATCCGCATCTCCTTTATACGGTACGTAAATATGCTGCTCTCATAAATAGAAGCGGATTCCCACGTCGCTTCGCTCCTCGGAATGACAGATGTATTCTGTGCATTGCCTTCTCTTTTATCTATTGGCAATAGTCTGAGACTGGCAACCCCTCAGTCACGGCTAACGTCGTACCATCTCCCCTAGTAGGGGCGCTACACACAAAAAAGCAGACGGTATAAACCGTCTGCTTTTCATTTCAATATGTATCAGCAATCAGGGCTTGGGGACAAAGCCACCAAGGAAGTTGCCGATCTCGCCGGCCAACTCGAAGGTGCCGTCGATGATCTGATGATCGTTGTTGTGCTTGCTGCCGTCAACAATGTCCTTGATGGCGCCGGCGATGCCGCTGCCATTGGAGCCGTCCTGACCGCCATTGCCGCCATTATTGCCGTTGGAACCGTTGTTTCCGTTGCTGCCGTCCTGACCATTGTTGCCGGAATTGCCGCCGTTGGAACCGTTATTACCGGAACCACCGTTGTTGCCGCCGTTTCCGTTGCTGCCGGAGCCGCTGTTGCCGTTGGAACCGTTATTACCGGAACCGCCGTTGTTGCCGCTGCCGCCATTGTACTTGCCGGAATTGCCGCCGGTGCTGCCGGTTTTGCTGCCGGTGTTGGTGTTGTCAGCATCGAGGTCGAGGTCATCAGCGAGATCTTCCATCTCTTCATCTTCGTCAAGATCCTTGTCCTTGAGGCTGAAGTTGCCGCAGGAAGCAAGAACAATGACCAGTGCGACGACGAGAACGCCGACGATAAGCAGAGTCCAATACTTCTTCTTCATGATATCTCCCCTATAAAAATTTTTATGCCGTTCTTTGCAGGCATAATTTACCGATATCAATTTACCACCAATTCGGCGGCAAGTCAAGATACATATTACAAAAAAGTTTGATTTTATAATTATTTAAGAATTGACTATCCCCGCTTTCCGCGCGTCTCGCGGCGGCGCCTGTTGATGTAGCGCTCAAAGTCGCCGTTGTCTATAAACTCCGCCAGCACAAGCTGCTCGAACACCGGCACCGTGCAGGAATAGAAGTCCAGCCGCTCGGCGTACTCGCGCATCAGCGGCGCGGGCAGCAG
The DNA here is from genome assembly GCA_963605945.1 of Lachnospiraceae bacterium. Lineage (GTDB taxonomy): Bacteria > Bacillota > Clostridia > Oscillospirales > Oscillospiraceae > Limivicinus. The sequence goes on along the minus strand of CAVCWF010000209.1, from coordinate 26,364 downwards.
CATATAGCCCATGCGCATTGAGGGCGCAAAGGTCTTGCTGAAGGTATTTATATAGATGACCCGCTCCGGCGCGACGGAGAATATCGTCTCGACCTGCTTCGCGGCGGCAGAGAACTCCGAGTCGTAATCGTCCTCAATAATATATGCGCCGCGGCTCTCCGCCCATGCAGCATATTCATGCCGCTTTGAGGCGGACGCGGTCACGCCGCTCGGAAAGCTGTGATACGGCGTGACGTGCAGCGCGCCGGCGGCACAGCCGAACAGCGCTTCGCTTCGGATGCCGTCCGCGCCCATCTTCAGCATGACGCAGTCCGCGCCGTTGGCCTCATAAACAAGTCGTATCTTCTCATACGACGGATCCTCCAGCGCGAACACGCAGCCGCGGCCGAGAAGCTGCACTACAAGCCCGTAGAGATATTCCGCGCCGGAGCCGACGATTATCTGCTCAGGGTCGGCGATTATGCCGCGGCTCCGCGCGAGGTAGGCCGCGATCGCGCGGCGAAGCTCCGTGCAGCCGCGGTTCGGCGCGCGGGAGAGAATACGCTCGCCACTGTCGCTCAGGACGCGGCGCATCGTGCGCGCCAGCACGGAAAACGGGAAATCGCGCGGCGGTTCTGCCCGCTGCTCCTGCGGTGCGGTGCGCGGCAGCGCCGGGGCTGAGCCGCCGAAGCACACATAGTACCCGCTGCGCTGGCGGCTCTGGATATAGCCCTCCTCTTCAAGCAGCTCATACGCGTGCTCTACCGTTATCACGCTCACGCCGAGCTCCGCCGCGGCGAAGCGCTTTGAGGGCAGCTTCGCCCCGTCCTTGAGCCGCCCCGCCACGATATCGTCGCGGAGCTGGCGGTATATCTGAATGTATGCGCTCTGCCCGGTGGCTCTGTTGACTGTGTATTTCATAATCTGGTCTTATAAAATTCTCCTTAACTGGCAATATTAATAATACCAATCTGATATTATAATAGGCCACATCAAAAGTCAAGGGTGATAAATATGAAATCCAAGCAAATAAAAGTCATGGCCGTGACGGCTATCCTCATGGCCTTCAACATTGTACTCAGCTCCTTCGGCGTCCCGGTTCCGGGCGGGCACATGTACCTCAACGACGTCATCATCTGCACCGCCGCCATTCTGCTCAATCCCTTCGGCGCGTTCATGGTGGGCGGCGTCGGCGCGTTCATCGGTGATCTGCTGTTTTATCCGACGCCGATGTTCGTCTCTCTCGTGACCCACGGGCTTCAGGCCGTTGTGATATCTCTTGCGACGCGCCGCCTCGGCAAGGATCGCCCCTCCGGCTCCGCCATCGGCGTGACCATCGGCGCGGTTATCATGGTCGTCGGTTACTCCCTCGGCCGCGCGTTCATTTACAGTACGCCTGAGTACGCGCTGCTGAAGCTGCCCTTCCAGATCGCGCAGGCGGTCGTCGGCGCAGTTGCCGGCTGGCTGCTCTGCTGGAAGTGCAAGATCGCAGAGCTGTACGAGAAGCGCTTCGGAATAATGAGCTGATCTAGATCAAAAACGGGCTTCGTAGTTTCGAAAACTACGAAGCCCGTTTTTTATACCATATCATCTTATATTGCATATTGGCTCGTATACAGGTCATAGTAGAAGCCGCGGCGCGCGAGAAGCTCCTCGTGCCGCCCGGTCTCGACTATCTGCCCGTCGCGCAGGACAAGGATAAGGTCGGAGTCCACGATGGTGGAAAGCCGGTGCGCGATGACGAAGCAGGTGCGGCCGCGCATGAGCTTATCCATCGCTTTCTGAATAAGTATCTCGGTGCGCGTATCGACATTCGAGGTCGCCTCGTCGAGTATCAGCAGGCGGCGATCCGCCAGCAGCGCGCGGGCGATGGTCAGCAGCTGCTTCTGTCCGCCGGAGATGCTGGCCGAATCCTCACTGACAAGGGTGTCATATCCCTGCGGCAGAGTGCGGATGAAGTGGTCGCAGTAGGCTTCGTCGCAGGCGGCGATTATCTCCTCCCGCGTCGCGTCCGGGCGGCCGTAGGCGACGTTGTCGGCCACGGTGCCGCTGAAGAGCCATGTGTCCTGAAGCACCATGCCGAACAGCGCGCGGACATCGTCGCGCGAGGTCTCGGAAATGTCATAGCCGTCGATGCTTATGCGGCCGCTGTCGATATCGTAAAACCGCATGAGCAGGTTGACTATTGTGGTCTTGCCCGCGCCGGTGGGGCCGACGATGGCGATCTTCTGCCCGCGCTTTACGTCGATATTGAGGTCGCGTATGAGCGGAGTGTCCTTGCTGTACGAGAAACTGACGTCCTCAAACTTCACGTCGCCCTTGACGTCGCCGGGGATATGACCGCTCTGCTGCGGCTCCTCTTCGGCGTCCAGCATGTCGAACACGCGCTTCGACGCGGCCTTGGTGCGCTGGAGATTGCTCATGCCGTCGGCTATCTGCTCCAGCGGCGCGGAAAACTGCCTTGCGAACAGCACCACCGTCACAACAACGCCGATGCTCACGCCGTTTTCGACGATGAGCACGCCGCCGAGGACGCAGATTATGATGTACGCAAGCGCGTTTGAAAACGCGATGCAGGGTCTCACCAGCGAGCCGAAGAAGTTTGCCTTCGCCTCCGATTTTTTCCGCTCCTCACATATCTCGTGGTGCGTGTCAATGGTCGCCTGCTCGTAGTTATAGGCCTTGGTGTTCTGGTAATTCGTGAAGCTCTCCTCGACATGGGCGAAGCGCTGCCCGCCGACGGCGAACATTCTTTCAAAATGCTTCCCGCTCAGGTTCGATATCTTTATCGACAGCAGCACCGACACAGGCATGAACAGTATCACGACCAGCGCCAGCCGCCAGTCCTCAAGCAGCATCATCACGGCGATGGCGATTATCTGCAAAAAGCCGACCATCAGCGTGTCAATAATGCTGTGGATGGAGTTGCCCATCGTCGAGACGTCCTCGGTCATGCGGTCGAGTATCTGGCCGACGGGAGTTCTGTCCACGAAGCTTACGGGGAGCCGGCTTATCTTGGCCGAGAGCTTGATGCGCAGGGCGCAGGTGAAATAGCGGCTGATGACGTTATTGAGCAGCAGCATTTTCAGCCAGCTCATCAGGCTTTGCAGCAGGTACACCCCCGCCAGCGCAAGGCATCCGCCCGTAAGCGCCGCGGTCAGGCTCGCGCCGGTAAAGCTGCCCGCCCAGTAATCGTACAGAAGCTGGACGCAGTCGCCCAGCAGCTGCGGCGCGGCGACGGCGCAGGCGATTATAATAAGGCTTATCAGACATGCAAGCGCCAGCCATTTGTATATCGGCTTTGCCTCCTGCACCAGTCTCAGCAGCACAGCGCGGTCACTGCGGCGCCGCTCGCGGGAGGCGGTTCTGTCCTTTTTGTTCTTCATTTCGCCTCACCTCCGGTCTGGGAGATGTAGATTTCCCGGTAGATGCGGCAGCGTTCAAGCAGCTCTTCATGCCGTCCGGCATCGACCAGCCGTCCGCCGTCCATGACGAAGATGCAGTCGCTGCTCATCGCGGAGCTGATGCGCTGCGTGATGACGATCTGCGTCCGCCCCTGTATCTTCTCGCCCAGCCGTGCGCGCAGACGCGCCTCGGTCATGAAGTCGAGAGCGGAAAAGCTGTCGTCAAAAATGAATATCGGGGCATTTTTCAGTATTGCGCGTGCGATGCATATGCGCTGCTTCTGTCCGCCGGAGAGGTTCTTGCCGGACTGCTCAAGCATATGCTCCAGCCCGTCGGGCAGGCTGTCCACATAGTCGGCCATCTGCGCAATGCCGACGGCCTCCTCTATCTCCGCTTCGCCCGCGCCGGGGCGGCCCATCTCGATATTCCGGCGGATGCTGCCGGAGTATATCGCGGGGCGTTGGAGCACACAGCTCATATTGTCGCGGATGGTCTTGCGGTTTATCGTGGCGGCGTCGCGCCCGTCGAAGTAAATTTTGCCCGACGTCGGCAGGCGGAAGCTCATCAGCAGCTGCACCAGAGTGGATTTGCCGCTGCCCGTGCCGCCGATGACGGCGACCTTCTCGCCGGGGCGGATGTGCAGCGAGACATCCTCCACTGCGGGGACGCTTGCCCCGTCGTAGCAGAAGCTGACATGCTCAAATTCTATATCGCCCTTCAGCTCCAGCGTCTCTTCGGGGTTGGGGTCGGCGATGCCCTTGGAGTCGAGCACCACGCCGATGCGCCCGGCGGCGACCTTCGCGTGGGGCAGCATGACTATCATAAACGCCGCCATCACAACGCCATTCATCGTCAGCGCGACATACTGGACTATCGCAAAGATATCGCCGCCGCTGACGCCGCTCAGGCCGTTTTCCATGCGCCAGCCGCCTATCCACACTATGAGCACCGCCGCCATGTTCATCAGCGCGATGGTCAGCGGCGAGACAAGCCCCATGCTGACGTTCGCGTGGATAATGTTGTCGGCCATGACATGCGTGGCCTCGTCAATGCGCTTATGCTCGCGCGGCTCGCTGTTGAAGGCGCGGATGACGCGGATGCCGTGCAGGCGTTCGCGGACAATGTCGTTCTGCTTGTCGACGTAGCTGTCGGAGATGACCCACAGCGGCTCGATCTTTCTGCCGACCGCGGCAACAATGACGAACACGACCGGCACGAACACCAGCATGATGAGCGCAAGCACCGCATCCTTGCGCATGGCCAGCAGTACGCCGCCCAGAAACAGCACCGGTATCGTCACGATGCTGGTCGAGAGCATAGTCACGACCCATGACAGGTTGCCGATATCGTGCGTTGCGCGGCTGAGCAGCGCGGAGGTACCGATGGAGCTGAACTCCTCGAAGCTCATGTTGTTGACGCGGTTGAACACCGTCTCGCGCAGATCGGTGCAGAAGCCCGCGACGACCTGTGCGCTGAGGTACGCGCCGCCCAGCACCGTGCCGAGGCTCACGAGCGCGACGATCAGCATACGCCCGCAGCAGCGGAGTATGTACGAGAGATCGGCAAGGTAGACGCCCTTGTCGAGTATGTCGCTCATAATGGTGGGCAGGAGCAGTTCGCACAGCGTGGACGCCGCGCTCAGCAGCACCGCCAGCAGGAGCTGCGCCCTGTACGGCTTCAAAAACGGAATGATTTTCTTCATAAATTCTTTTATGTCCTCTTAGTTTCAGGCTCAGTGCGCAAAAATGCCCGGAAGATGATGCTTCCGGGCAATGTCCACAAAAATATGCAGGGCAAATTACGCACAGAGCCGCCCGGATTCGGTATTCTTATTCAGCTTTCCTGCAAACTTGATGCTCATCTTGGCGACTCCTTTCTATTATAATATATAAATTGCTTTATCGCTTTATTAGATTAACACACGATGTATATATTGTCAAATTTTTTATTCTTAATTCTCTCCACCATTGGTTGACACCGGCAGTCCCGCGTCCTCGAAGGTCGCGTAAACCTTTTCGGCGTACATCCGTATCTCCCCGTCCGGCAGTCTGAACGTGAAGCGGCGGCCATAGAACGGCAGTCCCGTGAGGATGTCCCACAGGGAATCCAGATTCTCGCCGTACCAGTCCTGCCAGTGCATTTTTTCGCGGAGCACGGAGTAGATATCGTGCCGCGTCGCGCAGTGGGTCAGGTCAAGCTCCACTTCCGGGGCGAGTGCATCCAGCAGCCCCTTGCAGCCGGAGTATATGTCGTTCCACGCGGCGTCGAAATCGTCGGTATACCATGGATCGGCGACATCGTCGTCCGGGCGGCCGCAGTATTCGGTCAGTTTATGGAGCTTGCCGTCCGGGTCGCCGCCGCAGATGCGGCGCATATTGCGCAGGTTCGCCGAGTCCATGCCGATGAGCAGGTCGTACGCGCCGTAATCCGCCGCAGTCATGCGGCGGGCGGTTTTGCCCGCGCAGCCGATGCCGTGCTCGGCGAGCTTGCGCCGCGCCTGCGGGTACACGGGGCTGCCCAGTTCCTCGCTGCTGGTCGCGGCCGAGGCGATATCAAATTCCCGCTCCAGCCCCGCCGAGGCGGCGAGCGACTTCATCACAAATTCCGCCATCGGGCTGCGGCATATATTGCCGTGGCAAACAAATAAAATGCGCGTCATGTTCATCTGTCCTTTTAAAAATATGCTGAGATTATACCATAGCTCCGCGCAGTATGTCAAAATTTTATCCCCCTAGGGGGCTTCCGCAATTGCCCCGCGGCTGATATAATCAGAAGCATGATTCATCACCAAAGGAGAAACGACCTCAAATGAAAAGAACTCTTGCACTTATTCTTGCAATGCTCCTGTCCCTGAGCCTGCTCGCAGGCTGCGGCCAGCAGCAGAGCGGCACCCCCGCGACCGAGGCTCCCGCCGAGGAATCCCCCGCCGTTGACGCCGCCCCCGCCACCCGCGTCATAACCGACGGTCTGGGACGCGAAATAGAAGTTCCGACCGAGATAAACTCCATCGTCACCCTCGGCAACGCAACGCGTATGCTCGTCTACCTCGGCCTTCAGGACAAGATGGTCACCACCGCAAACGGCGACCAGAACGACAGTCTCTTCATGGCCTACGGCTGCTTCAATCAGGAAGCGTGGGCTGACCTGCCCGCGGCCGCAGCCGGCGGCTACGGCGAAATCCTGCCGGAAGTCATTCTTGAGGCCGATCCCGATATAATCCTCTGCACCTACGAAGAGGATATTGTCAACTCCATCGAAGAGCAGCTCGGCCGCTCCGTAGTCGCCGCCCCGCAGGGCACCCTGTTCGGCGAGGACTACAAGCTGGCGCTTCGCGTATTCGGCGACGCCTGCGGCGTACCCGAACGCGCCGAGGAGATCATCTCCTTCATGGACAACTGTCTCGCCGACCTCGACGCGCGCACCAAGGACATCCCCGATGAGGGTAAGCCCCTCGTTCTCGGCGCTGCCGCTACCTTCCGCGGCGGGCACGGCATTGAAGGCGTTTACGCCAACAGCGCTATCCTCACCTCCATCCACGCGAACGACGCTGCCGCCGGCATCATCGAAGGCCCCCACGGCGTGGAGGTAGACCGCGAACAGATCCTCGCGTGGGATCCCGACATCATCATCCTCGACTCCGGCAACCTTGAGCTTGTCAAGGATCAGTACGCCGAGGATCCGAGCTTCTTCGAGCAGCTCAGCGCCGTCAAGAACGGCAAGGTCTATCAGTGGCCGAACTCCACCGCGAACTACACCAACGTCGAGATTCCCCTCGTCAGCGCCTACTACGCAGGCTCGCTGCTGTTCCCCGATGCATTCGCGGACGTCGATTTTGAGGCCAAGGCAAACGAGATATTCTCCTTCTTCCTCGGCCACGACGGCTACCTCGACCTGCTGACCGAAGCCGGGCTCGGCTACGGCACCGTCACTCTCGGATAACAAAGGTGTGATATAATTGCAGAAGCACCCAGTAAAAATCGAACAATATGAACAGTTCGTCGCCCGCAAGCGCATAGCGCTTGCGGCTGCGGCGTTTATTACGCTTTTTGCCGCCGTGGTGTATATGGGCATCGGCTCGCTGAAAATCAGCCTGCCGGACATTTTCCGCGCACTCGCCGGCGAGGGCGAAAAGAAATATCAGACCGCCATTATGAACATCCGCCTGCCGCGCGTACTGGCGGCGATATTTGTCGGCGCAACGCTCGCGGCCTCCGGCGCGGTGATGCAGTGCGTACTGCGCAACCCCCTCGCCTCGGCATCAACGCTGGGCGTGTCGCAGGGCGCGGCCTTCGGCGCGGCGCTGGGCATAATCGTGTTCGGCGGCGGCGTGATAACAAACTCCAACTCCACCTCGACCGTGTCCGTCGATAATCCGTACATAGTGACGCTCTGCGCCTTCTTCTTCGGTTCGATATCGTCGGTCGTCGTGATACTCATCTCCCGGCTCAAGAAAAACGTCGGCCCCGGCGGGCTGATCCTCGCGGGCACGGCGCTCAGTGCGATGTTTGCCGGCGGCAGCACGCTGCTGCAATACTTTGCCGACGACACCTCGCTCGGCGCGGTCGTGTTCTGGACCTTCGGCAACCTCGGCAGCGCAAGCTGGAAGGATCTGCGCTTCATCAGCATCGTTTTCGTGCTGAGCTTCATCTACTACATGTATAACCGCTGGAACTACAACGCCATGGAGGCGGGCTACGACACGGCCAAGAGTCTCGGCGTGGACACGAAGAAGGTCATGGTCGCCAGCATGGCGGTGTGCTCGCTGTCGGCGGCGGTCGCGGTGTCGTTCGTCGGCATAATCAGCTTTGTCGGCCTCATCGCGCCGCATGTCATGCGCTTTTTCGTCGGCAACGATCACCGCTTCCTTGTCCCCGGCTCCGCGGTCTGCGGCGCACTGCTGCTGATACTCGCGGACGCGCTCGCGAAGCTTATCGCGCCGCCGATAATCCTGCCCATCGGCGCGATAATGTCGTTCATCGGCGGGCCGGTATTCCTTATTCTGCTGTTCAGGGGGAGGAGCTCCAATGGTTGAGGTCAGAGACATATGCTTTTCCTACGGGAAGAACGCCCCCGACACGCTCCGCGGCGTGAGCTTTGACGTCCCGGACGGCACCTGCACCGCCATCCTCGGCAACAACGGCGCGGGCAAGAGCACGCTTCTGAAATGCATCGACCGTATTCTCCGCCCGAAATCCGGCGAAGTCATCGTGGACGGGAAGAACGTTTTTGCGATGAGCAGCAACGAAATGGCGCAGAACGTCGCCTACGTAGCGCAGAACGCGCGGGCGGTGGACATGTCGGTTTTCGACACGGTGCTGCTCGGCCGCAAGCCGTACATCCAATGGGACGCGACGCACCGGGACAGGGAGATAGTCTCGGACATTCTGCGCCGCATGAAGCTTGAATCCTACGCGTTGCGCAGTGTGTCGGAGATGTCCGGCGGCGAGGCGCAGAAGGTTCTGATTGCCCGCGCGCTGGCGCAGGAGCCGCGCGTGCTGCTGCTCGACGAGCCGACCAGCAATCTCGACCCGCGCAACCAGCACGAGGTCATGCAGCTTGTGCGCGCCATCGCGCGCGAGCACAAAATAAGCGTCATCACCGTGCTGCACGACCTGAACCTCGCCATCCGCTACTGTGACCGCTTCATGTTCCTCAAGGACTCGGAGATATACGCCCACGGCGGGCACGAGGTCATGTCGCCGGAGATCGTCGAGCACGTTTACGACATGCACGTGCACATCGTCGACTGCATGGGCATACCCGTTTTGATACCGTTCCCGGACGTCAAAACGCACGGGGAGGACGCGGATGGAACAGATTAAGAGCTGGGACGAGACCGCGGCGGACTACCAGCGGGTCTTCCGCATGGGGCTGAACGACTACAACCGGCAGCTGCTGGAGTTCTTCACCTCAAACGGGCTGCTACACCCCGGCTGCCGTGTGCTCGATATCGGCTGCGGCGTCGGGAAATACGGAACTTATTTCGCCGAGCTTGGATGCGGCGTGACGCTGACGGACATTTCCCCCGCTATGCTCGCACATGCGGCACGGAACATGGCGGCGTACGCTGTCCCGTGGCGCATCGTCGAGGGCGATTTCGCTGTGCTGAGCACGGACGAGCTGTCCGGCGGCGATAAATTCGACCTGTCGGTCGCAATGATGTCCCCCGCGGTGCACGACACAGCCAGCGTAAAGAAAATGAGCGCGCTGACCCGCGGCTGGTGCTTCACGGCAAACTTTGTCGAATGGGCGCAGCCGATGCGCGACGAGTTCTACCGCCGGATGGGGCTGGAGGTTTCGGGCTTCGGCGCTGGGATGCACGACAGCGCAGAGGAGCTGCTGCACGCCGTCCGCGGCGCGGGCTATGCCCCTGTCGTGAAATACGTGCCCTACGACTGGAGCGACGACCGCAGTCCGGACGAGGCCGCGGAATATCTCATAAAGCGCTGCAACGGCGACGCCGGTGACGCCGCGCTTATGGCTCGCGCAAGAAAAATCGCGGCGGAGCTTGCGGACGAAAACGGAGTTTTCGTCGACAGCGTCAACACCCGCGTCGCGTGGATATACTGGAATACTGAAGCCGTCTGACCGGCGCTATGCGTAATACTTCCTGCAAACAGGAGCTTTGGTTCCTGTCGGCACAAAAAATCTCCGGATCGATGATCCGGAGATTCTTTATCAGCTTATTTCCGCTTGGGGTCGAATTTGACCGAGGGCTTATAGAACTCGAAGATGACCGCGTCCTTGCCGCGCTCATTCTTCGGCTCGTGCGAAGTCCACGCCACCTTCATGGCGCCAAGCTTCTCCGCGATATGCACGGTGAGCGGCCGGTGGCCTATACGGTAGGCCATAAACTGCGGGCGGCAGACAAAGTTCATAAGTCCGTGGCTCAGCGCGAACGCGAGCGGCTTCGGGAAATCCTCATACCGCTCCGCAGGCATGGCGAGCTGGCCGCGCAGAAGCTCCGGCGCGTGGAAACGGAACCACGCCACGATGAACGGGTCGAAGCTCTCGATGCACACATCGCCCCTGTATTCGGCGAGCAAGGCGTAGGTCTTTTCGCACAGCTCTATATTGCGGCGGCCGCGCTTCAGCTCGACGATGAGCGGACTGCGGCCTCTGACTGTCGCAAGCACCTCGGTGAAGAGCGGAACGGTATACTCCGTGCCGCAGAGCCGCAGCTCCGTAAGCTCGGCATATGTCTTTTCATCAACGCGGCAGTCCACGCCGCAGACGCGCTTGAGGTCATCGTCATGGAACACCACGACCTGACCGTCCTTCGAAAGCTGCACGTCAAGCTCGATGCCGTAACCGGCGCGGGACGCCAGCTCGAACGCCTCCAGCGAGTTCTCCGGGACGCTCTTGTCCCGCGAATGCAGGCCGCGATGGGCAAAGTTCACGTTCTGGAACGGAGCGCGCTGACGCTTCGTGACCCGTCCCGGAGCCAGCATGAACAGAGGCACGGAAGCCAGTAAAGCCGCTGCACCCGCATAGTGAAGTTTCTTTTTCATTACAGAGCCTCCTAAGCTTTATTCTTTTTCATTGTACAATTTCTCATACAATAGTATATTACCACTTACCCCATGTATCAGTCAATTTTCAAAATGCGTATTTTGCCCAAAAACATCCCGCCCGCTCCGCTTGATAAAGCCGGTTGAATATGTTAATATTAGCATTGGTATATTATCAGTATATTTTCATCAAAAAAGCAAGAAAGAGCGTATATCATGTTTAACGGATTTACTCCCGCTGCCGGAGATTTTCTCTGGGAGCTGGCATTTAATAACGAGCGCGTCTGGTTTAACGAGCACAAGGAGCAGTTTGAGCAGACCGTGAACGAGCCGTTCAAGGCGCTCGCCGCCGAGACGCAGGCGCTGATGTGCAGCCGCTTCCCGGAGATGGACTGCCGCCTGCACGTCTCGCGCATTTACCGCGACGCGCGGCGGCTGTTCGGGCGCGGGCCGTACAAAGACCACCTGTGGTTCTCGATAAAGCACGGCAGCATCCTTCTCGAAGGGCCGATGTTCTGGTTCGAGATCGGCGCGGCCGATTACAACTACGGCATGGGCTTTTACAGCGCGACGCCCAGCCAGATGGAGGCCTTCCGCCGCGGTCTCGACGCAAATCCCGCCAGATTTGAACGCATCGTCCGCAAGGTCGAGCGCGGCGGCGAATTCGTGCTGACCGGCGAGGAGTACAAGCGCCCCAAGGGTCACGCCGACGATCCGCTCGGCCGCTGGTACAACCGCAAGTGCATCGGGCTGGAGTGCAGCCGCGACCACGATGCCGCGCTGTATTCCCCGGAGCTGCCGGGGATACTCACCGACGCCTACGCAAAGCTCATGCCCATGTACGAATACTTCCTTGAATTCTATCACAGCGCAGACAGCGAAAAAGGAGAGAAGCCATGAACGAGCATCCAAAGGTATCGATAGTTGTCCCGGCATACAACGCCGCCGGATATGTAGAGGGCTGCATCAACAGCGTCCTCGCGCAGAGCTGCGGAAGCTTCGAGCTGATAATCGTCAACGACGGCTCGAAGGACGAGACCGCCGCCGTCGTCTCCGCTGTTGCGGAGAAGGACGCCCGCGTCAGGCTGCTGACCGTTGAAAACGGCGGCCCCGCCGCCGCGCGCGAGCGCGGGCTTGCAATCGCCGATCCCGAAGCGGAGTACGTAATGTTCCTCGACTCGGACGACCGGCTGCTGCCCGATGCGCTGGAATACGCGCTGGGCGGAGCGAAGGACGCGGACATGGTCATTTTCGGCTTCACGATAGTGGGCGTGGACGGCTCGGAGCGCTATTACTGCGAGCCGGAGCAGCTTATCGACCGCGCGGGCATGGCCGAGGCGCTGCCGCGCCTGTACAAGGCGAATCTTCTCAATCAGGTCTGGGGCAAGCTCTACCGCGCGTCGCTCATCCGCGACAACGGGATACGCTTCCGCGATTTCCGCTGGGGCGAGGACAGGCTCTACATCTTCGACTGTCTTGAAAAGATTGACCGCGTGAGCGTGCTGCCCGGCTGCAAATACCGGTATATAATGCACCGCGGTGAGAGTCTCATCACCAAATATTACGACCGGAAGCTTGAGGTCTGCCTGCTGTCCGACAAGCGCATAGAGCAGCTCTGCACGGAGTTCGGCGCCGAGAGCGGCGGCAGCATAGAATACATGTTCATGAAGAGTATTTTCTCCTGCCTGACAAATCTCTTCACGCCGTCCTGTCCGCTGAATTATCTTGAAAAGCGCTCCTATGTGCGCCGCGTCATCACAAATAGGCGAGTCCTCCGCCGCAGCGAAGCCGCCATCGGCGGCACCGCGGTGAAGCTGCCCTGTGCCGTCATCCGCAGCGGGAACGTGACGCTCACGATGTTCACCTTCCGCATGATGGCGCTCGCCGGGAAGCTTTTCCCGAAGCTTTTTATGCAGATAAAGCACAGAAAGTGAGTTTTGAATATGAGTAAGATCAAGGGCGAATCCCGGCTCAGCTTCTTTGAGGCGACCAGCATCATTGTCGGCCACGGCGTCGGCGCGGGGATACTCTCGGTGCCGTATCTCGCGGCGCACAACAGCCTGCGCGAAATTCTCTGGATAATCGCGCTGGGGTATCTCATAAATATCGTGCTGCACCTCATAATCGCGGAGCTGTCGTACAATAATAACGGCGCACAGTTCGTGAGCTGCTTCGACGCGGAGCTGTTCTCCGGGCGCATCAAAAAGATACTCACATGGCTGACCTTCGCGCTGCTCGGCGTGTCGGTCATCGTGAACGTCAGCGCATTTCTGACGGGCGCGGCAGCGGTGTTCCGCAGCTGGTTCGGCCTGCCGGATGTCTGGGGTATGCTGCTGTTCTACGTTATCGGCGCGGGCGTCGTGTTCATCGGGATGAAGCTCGTCGGCATCTGCGAGAAGATCGCCGTCGGCTCGATGCTCGCCGTGATCGGCATACTGTTTATCGCCACGCTGCGCTCCGACATCAGCCCGCTGCCGGGCGGGTGGCACGGCTGGAACAACGTGCTTGCGATGTACGGCATGGTCAGCTTCTCGCTGTCCGCGGTCATGTCCACGCCGCAGGTCGTCAAGGGGCTTGAGGGCGATCCGAAGCGCATTCGCGGCAGCATCGCGCTCGGTCTCGCGATAAACGCGGGGATGATCCTGCTCATAACGCTGATGACCCTGCTCGGTGCTGGGCAGAATATAAGCGAGGACGGCGCGCTTGTCGACCTCGCGGCGCATCTCGGCGGCTGGGTAAGCGTGGTCGGCTACGTGTTCACACTGCTCGCGCTTGCGACATCGTTCTGGGCAAACACGCTGAACCTGCGCGACATCGTCGGCGAGCAGACCGGTTGGAGCCGCCATGTGAGCTGGCTCGCGGCGTCACTGCCCTGTCTGCTGCTGGCGTTCTTCGGGCTTTCCAGCTTTGTCGGCTTCACGCGCTTCGCAAGCGTGATACAAGTCGTCACCGGGCTTGGCATCCTTGTAGCCTACAATCTCTCGCGCCGCAGAGTCGGCAGCTCCGCGCTCATCGGAGTGTTCGGCTCGCTGCCGTTCCAGATTCTGGTCGGGTTGTCCACCCTGCTCGCCACTATCGGCGCGGTGCTGCCCGTGACCTGATCTTCAGCATAAGAAATGAGGCTCAAACCGAGAATGAAACTGAGAAAAGCAATTATCCCTGTCGCTGCGGCTGCGGGAGCCGCGCTGGCCGAGGTGTATAAATACACCTTCTGCCGCAACGGCTCACGGATACTGAACCCAATAATGGATAAGCGCACGCACTCCGGGGACTACTACGCCCACCGCGACAGCGCGGCGCAGGCACTGCGCGAGGCGCCGCAGCTGCGCTTCACGATGCGCGCCGAGCGTGGCGAGCTGCTGCGCGGCTTCTACTATCCCTGCGGCGAAAAGCCCTGCGGGCGCATTGCGTTTCTGATACACGGCTACCGCTCGGAGCACGCGGAGGCCGCCGGGATGTACTACGAATACTACAAAAGTCGCGGCTTTGATCTCTTCTGCTGCGACAATACCGCCGCCGGGGAGAGTGAGGGGCGCTACATCGGCTTCGACGTGTTTGAAAGCCGGGACTGCCTGCAATGGCTGGACTTTTTGCAGGAGCGCTTCGGCGCGGACATTCAGGTGATACTCCACGGCTTCTCGATGGGCGGCGGAACGGTGCTGAGCATGAGCGACCGCTGCCCGCCCTGCGTACGCTTCATCGTGGACGACTGCGGGTTTTCAGGCCCGATGGATTCCCTGCGCCGGCGGCTGGGGCTGCTCGTCTGGCCGATCGGCGCGATAAACCGCGTCGTGGCCGGGTACTCCCTGCGCGACGGCGATGTGCGGCCGCACATGCTGCGCGCGACGCTGCCGATACTCTTCGTGCACGGCACAGAGGATCACACGGTTCCGTTCGCAATGGGCAAGGAGCTGTACGAGCTGTACCCCGGCACGAAGGATCACCTTTTCGTCGAGGGAGCGCACCATGTGGAGAGTATGCACCGCGCGCCGGAGGCATACGCCGCGAAGCTTGACGAATTCATCGGCAAGTATATCCGTCCGTATCATATAAACTGAACATCGAAAAACAGCCATCCGATAAATCGGATGGCTGTTTTCATCTTTATTTATGCTTTGCCGCGTAACGGAACATCCAGACCACCAGCGCGATGACCGCCAGCACGACGATCACGCCGAGGATCACGTTGAACAGGCCGCTGATAAGCGTTATCGCACCGGAGATGATCTTCACGACCAGCACGATTGCAGCGACGACCGCCGCCGTCACCAGCGCGTACACTATGTATTTGCTCATACCTTCACTCCTTATATTTCGTTGCCGAGCCGGGAGATGACCTGCGTGAAATACTCCGGCAGCGGCGCTTCAAGCCGGACGAGCTGTCCGGTGCGGGGGTGGATGAATTTCAGCCGGCGCGCGTGGAGACACTGCCCCTCAAGCCCTTTTTCCGGGCACGGCGCGCCGTACACGCCGTCGCCGAGCAGCGGATGCCCGATGCTGGCCATATGGACGCGTATCTGGTGCGTGCGGCCTGTCTCAAGGCGGCAGAGTATGCGCGTATAGCCGCGGTAGCGCGCGATGACCTCATAGTGCGTCACGGCGGGTTTCGAGTTTTTCGGCGTGACCGCCATGCGCTTGCGGTCTACCGGGTGGCGGCCTATCGGCGCGTCGACCGTGCCCGCGTCGTCGCGGAAGCCGCCGTGAACGACCGCCTCATACTCGCGCCCCAGCGTATGATCCGAGAGCTGCGCGGAGAGGAACTGGTGCGCAAAATCGTTCTTCGCCGCGATTATCAGCCCGGAAGTGTCCTTATCAATGCGGTGGACGATGCCGGGGCGCTTCTCGCCGCCGATGCCGGACAGCGAATCGCCGCAGTGCCACAGCAGGGCGTTCACGAGCGTCCCGTCGGGATGCCCCGGCGCGGGGTGCACGACCATGCCGCGCGGCTTGTTGACGACGATGACGTCCCCGTCCTCATACACCACGTCCAGCGGAATATCCTGCGCGATAAGCTCGGTATCCTCCGCTTCGGGCAGGAGCACTTCAAATCTGTCCCCCGCGGCGCACTTATAATTCTTCTTCACGGCCTTGCCGCCGAGCAGAACCGCGCCGTCCTCTATCAGGCGCTGAGCGGCGCTGCGCGTCAGGGAGTCCATACTGCGCGCAAGGAGAGCGTCGACCCTGTCGCCGCTCTCCTCCGCAACTATTGTTACAATATTTTCGTCCATTACTTGAACTCGTTAAGGATGTCGTCCAGCGAGAATTCGTCGTCGCTCTTCGTCTCCTGCTTTGCGGGCGCCGCCTTTTTCGCCGGAGCCGGAGCCGCCGGACGCACCGGAGCCTGCGCGGGCGCCGCCTGCTGGCGCGGCGCAGCCTGCGCCGTGTAGGGCTTATAGGCGGGGCGAGCGGAAACGGTCGGGGTCTGGCCGGTCAGCTCGGCAACGTCGCTCTGACGCTTCGCCTCGACCTGAGCGTTGGCGCGCTCCCACTCGGCGAATGGGTCGGACGGATCCTGAACGGTCACGCGCTGCGCGGCCGGGGACGGCGGAGTCTGCACGCCGCGGGCGGCGCGGGCAGCCTTATACTGCTCGTACTCCTCTTCATACTTCGGCTTGCGGCCTTTGCGCGCGGGCTTTTCGGCCTTCGGCGCTTCCTCGCGCGGTTCACGGCTGCGGCGCTTGAACACGGGGCGGGTGGGGACATCGTCCTCCTCGTCATCCTCAAGCACGTAGTCGTCCTCGTCGTCGTAATCTTCATCGTCCTCGTCCTCATCACGGTGCCCGCCGAAAAACAGCGACACGATGAACAGCAGCGCAAAGACGGTTATGAAGATATCCGCAACATTGAATATCGGGAAGCTGGGCGCGAAATCGAACATGAACATATCCTGCACGTAGCCGTACAGAATACGGTCGATGCAGTTTCCGATGCCGCCCGCCATCACGAACACCGCGCTCCAACGGCCAAGCGGGTTGGAGATAAAGTTCGTGGCGAGGGCAATGATTATCGCAACGGTGAACACGCCGCAGATGATTATGAACGGGATGCGCGCGCCGCCGCCGCTCAAAAAGCCGAAGGCAGCCCCGGAATTATGGACGTTCACTACGCTTATCACGCCGGGGATGAGCTCGTTGACGGTGCTCTCCAGCGGGATATTGCCCGCGACCCAGTATTTGACCCACTGATCGACGATAACGGCGAGCAGCGCAACTATCGCATACAGCATATTTTTCTCCTATCTGCCGCCCGGAGACGGCGCTCGAATTTTATCCGATCGGTCTCCTGAGCTTACTCTCCGGCGATGACTGCCGCGCAGCGCGGGCAGAGCCCGGTTTCGGGCTGCGCGTTGAGAGAATGCATCCAGCAGCGCGGGCACTTGACGCCCGGAGCCTCAATGACGGAAATGTTCAGGCCGGGATTGTTGGAACCGGCACCGCTGACCGCCTCGGCCTCCTCGCTGTCCTCATCCTTGATGAGGCACTGGGAGACGATGAACAGCTCCGACAGATTCATGCTGCCGACCTCGTCGAGCAACTCGCGGCTGGCCTCGTCCTTGGCGTGGAGCCGGACGGAAGCCTCCAGCGGCTTGCCGATGCGCTTGGACGCGCGGGCGGACTCAAGCACGCCGTTGACGTCGTCGCGCAGAGCGATGAGCTTGTCCCAGCGGGCAAGCGCCTCGTCGGAGAGCGCGTACTGCGTGAAGGGCTTGTTCATCTCGTTGAGCACGATGTTGCGCTCGTCGTCGCCCTCGCGGTGCGGCATCGCCTGCCAGATCTCATCGCAGGTGAAGGCGAGGATCGGGGCAAACATCTTTGCCATACTGTCAAGGATCAGGTACAGAGCGGTCTGCGCGCTGCGGCGCTTGAGGCTGTTCTTGCCCTCGCAGTACAGTCTGTCCTTGATGATATCAAGATAGAAGCTGGACAGCTCCACGACGCAGAAGTCGTTGATGGCATGGGAGACCACATGGAACTCGTAGTCATTATAGGCATCCGCGACCTTTTCTATAAGCTGGTTGAGCTTTGTCATTGCCCAGCGGTCAAGCTCCAGCATATCCTCCGGCGCGACGAGATCGTTCGCGTCAAAGCCGTCGAGATTGCCGAGGCAGTAGCGCGCGGTGTTGCGGAACTTCAGGTAGTTCTGGCTGAGCTGCTTGAAGATCTCCTTGGAGCAGCGCACGTCGACATGGTAGTCGGCGGAGCCTGCCCAGAGACGGATCATATCAGCGCCGAACTCCTTGACGATATCGGCGGGATCGACGCCGTTGCCGAGGGATTTGTGCATCGCCTTGCCCTCGCCGTCAACCGTCCAGCCATGGGTCAGGCACTCTTTATACGGGGCGCCCTTGCCCAGCGCGCCGACCGCGACGAGCAGCGAGGACTGGAACCAGCCGCGATACTGGTCGCCGCCCTCCATGTACATGTCGGCAGGCCAGAAGCCCTGATCGCGCTGCATGGCGGCGTAATGGGTGGAGCCGGAGTCAAACCAGCCGTCCAGAGTGTCGGTTTCCTTGGTGAAGTGCTTGCCGCCGCAGTGCGGGCAGGTGAAGCCTTCGAGCAGAAGCTCCGCGGCGTCCATCTCAAACCACGCGTTGCTGCCCTTCTCTTCAAATATCTTTGCAACGGATTCGATGCTCTCGTCGGTGCAGACAGGCTTATGGCAGTCCTCGCAGTAGAACACGGGGATAGGCAGGCCCCAGCGGCGCTGACGGGAGATGCACCAGTCGGCGCGCTCGCGGATCATTGCGCCCATGCGATCCTTGCCCCACGCGGGCAGCCAGCGGACGTTCTCGCAGGCGGCAATGGCCTCATCCTTGAAAGAATCGACCGAGCAGAACCACTGCGGAGTAGCGCGGAAGATGATCGGGCTCTTGCAGCGCCAGCAGTGCGGATAGCTATGGACTATCTCCTCGGAGGCGAAGAGAGCGCCGCTCTCCTTCATGTCGTTGAGGATGATGGGGTTAGACTCGTCGGTCTTGAGTCCGGCGTATTTGCCGGCGTAATCGGTATGGCGGCCCTGATCGTCGACCGGGACGACCATTTCCATGCCGTAGCGCATACAGGTCTGATAGTCGTCCGCGCCGAAGCCGGGAGCGGTATGGACGCAGCCGGTACCGGAGTCCATGGTGACGTAATCGGCCAGCAGCAGGCGGGAGGTCTTATCAAGGAAGGGATGCTGCGCGAGCATATTCTCGAAGAAGCGGCCGGGACGGGTCTCGACGATCTCATAGCTGTCGAAGCCGCCGATCTTCATGACCTTCTCGGTCAGAGCCTCGGCCATGATGTACATCTCGCCGTTCGGCGCCTTGACGACGGCGTAAGCCTCGTCCGGGTGCAGAGCGATGGCGAGGTTGCCGGGCAGCGTCCAGATGGTGGTAGTCCAGATTACGAAGCTGAGCTTGGAGAGGTCGAGGTGGCCGAGCTTGCCGAGATCGTCCTTCATCGGGAACTTGACGTAAACGGTGGTGCAGGGATCGTCCTGATACTCGATCTCGGCCTCGGCGAGAGCGGTCTCGTCCTTGGCGCACCAGTAGACGGGCTTGAGTCCCTTATAGATGTGGCCGTTCTTATACATCTTGCCGAAGATGCGGACCTCGTCGGCCTCGAAGCCCTTGTTCATGGTCTTGTAGGGGTGCTCCCAGTCGCCGATGACGCCGAGGCGCTTGAAGCCCTCGCGCTGAATATTGATATACTTCTCGGCGTAGGCCTCGCAGGCGGAGCGGAAGTCCGCAACGCTCATGGCCTTGTGGTTGAGCTTCTGCTCCTTGATGATGGCGCTCTCGATAGGCATACCGTGGTTATCCCAGCCGGGGATATACGGAGTATAGTAGCCGCGCATCGCATAGGAGCGGACGATGAAGTCCTTGATGGACTTGTTGAGCGCGTGACCCATGTGGATATTGCCGTTGGAGAACGGAGGGCCGTCATGCAGGGAGAAACGGGGCTTGCCCTCGTTCTTCTTGAGCATTTCGTTATAGATATCCTGCTCTTCCCACTTTTTCAGCATCTCAGGCTCGCGCTTGGGCAGACCCGCGCGCATGGGGAAGTCGGTTTTCGGCAGATTGAGAGTGGAGTTGAAATCCTGTGACATTTTTGTGTCTCCTATATTATATAGTATATCAAATCAAAGGGGGCGCGCGCAGCTGCGCTCGCCCCGCGAATCAGCGTGTTGACCCCAGCCCCACTTACAGGGTGAAGGGCTGAGTGCTGTCAAACTGGACAGCTGGCTTGGAAGCGGGAGTATCCACGGCCTTGGGTATGTCTATCTGTATGGAAGGCTCCGGCTGTATTCGTGCCACGGAATTTTCGATGCTTCGCACAGCGTCCTCAACGGAAGGCGCTGCGGCTCTGGGCGCGGGAACGGCTTCGGGCTCCGGAGAGGAGATTATGCCGCTGCTGATGGCGTCGATATTCTTGAGCTGGGTGTTGCACAGGGCGCGTACGCCGTCGAAGAACTTTGCGGTAGCGGCCTTGGCGTCCGCCAGCCGCTTCTCCTGCGCGGCGGTCTGCTCGGCGATGGAGCCGACCTTCGCCTTGACCTGCTTGTCGGCCTCGGCCAGCATAGCGGAAGCGCGGGCGCGCGCGTCGTTCTCTATCTGAACGGCGAGCTTCTGGGCGGAGAGAACCGCCATGTTCAGCGCGTCCTCATTAGCGCGGTACTCCTCGATCTTGTCCACAAGAACCTTCATCTTGCTCTTGAGAACGGCGTTCTCCTTCTGAGTCGCGGTGACATCCTCCGCCAGCTCCTCCAGAAAATCATCAACGGAGGCCATGTCATAGCCGCTGAAGCGTGCCTTTTCAAAAGTCTTTTCACGAATGTCCTGAGCGGTAATCATATCTTTATCCACCTTTCAATGCGTGTTTGTTTCTCAAAAATACTGCTCGTCGCTCACCGGCTGCTCGCTCTGCGAATTGAGCAGATCGACGTTCTGCGGGGAGACGAAATATGTCTTTGCGGAGATCGGGGTTATTTTTCCCTGCAGGGCAAAGGTTATGCCGGACAGGAAGTCAAGCAGGCGGCGGGCATTGTCGTTCGGCACGCCCTCCAGCGTCATCACCACGGAACGGCTCTGATTGAGGTGATTTACCAGTTCCCCCGCTTCCTCAAAGGTCTTGGGATTGAAGAGGATGACCTGCGTCTCGCTGCCGCCGAAGTTTACAAGCCGCTCACGCTGGGTGCGGGGCTTGGCAGCCTTCTTCACGCCGAGATTGCCGAACAGGCTCCCTCCCTCGCCCTGCGCCTTCGCCGGGCGGCGGGCAGGCTCCGGATTGGAGGACGGCTCCTCACCGAAGGTGTTCTCAAACTGGAGCTGTGCGGAGCTTGCCGCCGCGGGTGCGGGCTTGAAGCTCTCGTCCGCGCCTTCAAAAAAGTCGCTGTCGTCATCCTGCGGTTGAGTAAGCTTTTTCAATTCATCAAAGAGTCCCATCACTGCCTCCGGAATTATTGCTGTTTATCGGTCCATAATCGCGGGCGCCGAAAATCGCCGTCCCCACGCGGACCATGTTAGATCCACAGGCTATGGCTGCGGTGTAATCCGCGCTCATACCCATAGACAGAAAATCCATATATACATTATCGTATTTTTTTGCGCCATTGTCAACAAAAAGCTTTTGCATACTGCAAAAATAAGGGATATTTTCTTCCGCGCGGCTGCATTTTGGTGGAATTGCCATAAGGCCGCGCACCATAATATGGTCAAATTGCGCCGCGGCGGCCAATGCCGCGGGAATTTCCTCCGGCCTGAAGCCCGATTTTGCGGCCTCGCCGCCGATGTTCACCTCGAGCAGGATATCCTGACGCATCCCCTTTGAGGCGGCGCAGCGGTCGATCAGGCGCATCAGCTCCTCGCTGTCAACGCTCTCGATGAGCGCAGCCGTGCCGACGACCTGCTTTACCTTGTTCTTCTGGAGGTGCCCGATAAAATGCAGCCGCGCGCCGGCATATGCTGCCTGCGCGTTCTTTTCCAGCATCTCCTGGACTCTGTTTTCGCCGCAGATCTCAACTCCGGCTTTTATCGCCTGCTGAACCCTTGCGGCATCATTCATCTTCGTTGCCGCGACGAGCCGGATATCCTCCGGTCTGCGCCCCACGGCAAGAGCGGCTTCGGCGATGCGGGAGCGCACGATCGCCACGTTTTCGGCTATATCCATCAGCCCAGAACCTTTCCTTCGTATATATCTTTTCCGGAGACAATGACTGTATTCCCATCGCGCAGCGCGTCATAGCTTGCGTCCTGCGCGGCGAGGCAGAAGCCCCCGGCCTTATCTGTATATATTATATCCACATCCAGCGATCTGACGATCCCCGCAGTGGAGATATAAACGAAATTATTTCCCTCGCCGTCGGTATGCACGGCTTCCAGCGGCAGCTCCAGACCGCTGTACCGGGAAAAGATTATCTTCGCGCCGCTGCGGCGCAGGCTAAGATATTCGGGCGAGTCAGCCGTCAGCCGCAGAAGCAGCGCGCACTGCCCGTTTTCTGCGGCGCTGACGGAGATTATCTCGGCGGCGGTGCTCTTTTCAAAGCCGTCGAACAATATCTCACAGCTGCCGCCCTTACGCAGCGGGACGCTGTCATCAGCGAGCGCCGCGAAATACCACGCGAAGCCGTATACGGCGCGCCCGGCGGTCGTCTTCTCCGGCTCTGCGGAGAGGATGCCCCGGAGAGACTCCACCGTCAGCCCGTCGAGCATGTCCGGCGTGAGGTACTCATATCCGTCGGTCTGCGAGAAGCAGACAGCGGATCCGGCGAGGCCGTCCGTATCTGCGGGGAGACGCGCCCCGTCCGCGATACCGGCGGGCACGGGCAGCGGCTCCTCCGTCCGTACGGCGATGCCTTCTATCGCCGTGCTCTCCGTAAGCTCGCAGCCGTGAACCGTCGCCGTGCGCACCCCGCCGCCAAGCCCGTTCACGAGCCACGCGGCGGCGTAGGCGCAGACGGCGAGGAACACCGCCACGGCGGCAAAACGCAGCAGGTATGACTGCCCCGTTTTTCTCACCTTATGTATCCAGCTCCAGCTCGATCGGCTTCGGCGGCACGACGGTCGATATCGCGTGCTTATAGATAAGCTGCTGCTTGCCGTCGGAATCGAGAATCACGGTGAAGCTGTCATATCCGCGCACGATCCCGTGAAGCTGGAAGCCGTTCATAAGGAACATTGTGACGACGCTCTTGTCGCGCCGTGCCTGATTCAAAAAGATGTCTTGGAGATTCTGCGTTTTCTGCATTTTGGCCAACTCCTTTTTCTCGGACGGGCATATTATTTTTTCCCGCCTCGTAATGCGGTATTTATAATACACCGGAGTCGTGCAAAAATGCGGTCGAAAGCCGTCGTGCGGCTTCAAAATCGGGATTCTCAGCCCAGTCTATCCGCAGCGCACCCTGCGTGCGGCGGAACCATGTCATCTGGCGCTTGGCATAGCGGCGGCTGCCGAGCTTGATAAGCTCCACGGCCTCGCCGCGGCTCATCTCGCCGCGCAGAGCCATGGCCGGTTCCTTGTAGCCGATGGCCTGCATGGCCGTGCACTGCTCAGAAAGCCCGGAGTCGAGCAGCCCCTGCACCTCTTCGAACAGTCCCTCGGCGATCATCTCGTCCACACGCCGGTCGATGCGGGCATAGAGCGCCGCGCGGTCGGCGTAGCCTAGGATTATCTGCGCCGCGTCATAGCGCGGGGGCAGGGCGCGGGTGCGCGCGTCATGCTCGGTAATGGTCATGCCGGTGAGCTTATATATCTCTATCGCGCGGACGATGCGGCGCTTGTCCCCGGCGGGGAGCTTCGCGGCGCGCTCAGGGTCGAACTCCCGCAGGCGGCGCAGCATTTCCTCGCCGCCGACGCGGTCATACTCCGACAGCAGCTCCTCGCGGAGCTTTTCGTCCCCGTCGTTCGCGGCAAAATCGCGGCCGGATATCAGCGAGTCGATATACAGCCCCGTGCCGCCGACGACCACAGGGATTTTCCCGCGGGAAATTATTTCTTCGCAGCAGCGCGATGCCTCTTCGACATAGCGCGCCACGGAGTAATTCTCCCACGGCTCCGCTACGTCTATCATGTGGTGCGGCACGGCGGCCTGCTCGGCGGCGGTAGCCTTGGCGGTGCCGATATCCATGCGGCGGTATATCTGCATGGAGTCCGCCGAGACTATCTCCCCGCCAAGCTCCTGCGCAAGCGCGATGCCGAGGCGGGTCTTGCCCGAAGCGGTCGGCCCCGCGACAACGATGATCTTCTCTGCCATCGCCGCCCTCAGACTATGCGCTTGAACTGCTTGTCAAGCTCCTTGCGCGTAAGCGTGACGGACACGGGGCGGCCGTGCGGGCAATAGCGCACCTGCCCGGATATCACCGCGTCCACCACGGCCTCCAGCTCCTTCGGGTGCGTGTCCCAGCCGGCCTTTATCGCGGCCTTGCAGGCGACGGTGTGCAGTATCTCATCCCGCGCGCTCTGCGCGTCCGGGCATTTGCCGCGACGCAGCTTCTCGCATATCTCCTCGATGGCCGCTGGGACATCCCCGGCGTCCATGTCGGCGGGCACGGCGCGGACTATCAGCTCCCGCTCGCCGAACGGCTCTATCTCGAAGCCCAGCTCATACAAAAGCGCGGCGTTCTCGGTTATCGCGTCCATATCGTCGCCGCTGGGGCGTATCGTCACGGGAATGAGCAGGTTCTGCGCCATTATCTCGCGCTCCTGCGCCTTCAGCCGGTCGAATATCATGCGCTCGTGCGCGGCGTGCTTGTCAATAAGTATCAGCTTGTCGTCCTGCTCGACGATTATGTAGGTCTTGAGCGCTTCCCCCACTATCTTGTGGTCGGGGATAGGGCGACTTTCAACATTTTGAACAGGTTTTTCAACAGCCTTGGCCGGCATATCCTGCGAAAATGCAGGCACAGTCTCGCTTTTTTCGGGTTTTTCCGGCAGAATACGACCGATTTCCGGTTTCTGCTCCGTTTCGTACTCCGCAGGCTCCGCGCGGAGCGACATCTGCACCGGCTGGACGGGTCTCGCAGCGCCCACGGGCGGACGCAGGGCGGACACCGCCGTCGCCGTCACGGCGGCGGGCTGGGGCTGCACCGGCTTCGGCGCGGCATACCCGCTCTCGCGGAATTTCTCGGCGCTCATGCTCTGATAAAAATCGGGCTTTGCGCCGACGGCCTTCTTCGTCGATTCAGAGAGCTTTATCTCAGCGGTCTGTCGCTCTCCGGCGAGCGCGGACAGCACCGCGTAATGCACCGCGTCAAAGACCTTGCGCTCCTCGGAAAACTTGACCTCGGTCTTGGCCGGGTGAACATTGACGTCCACGCTGCCGTAGCCAAGCTCTATGTACAGCGCGCAGGCAGGATAGCGCCCGGTGAGCAGCGTATTTTTATACGCCTGCTCCACGGCGGCCTGCAAAAGCTGGGATTTTATAAATCTGCCGTTGCAGAAGAAGAACTGAGCGCTGCGGTTGCCCTTGCCGTAGGCCGGGGAGGAGACGAAGCCCGTCACGCGAATGCCGTTATTCTCGCCCGCGCAGCGCAGCATCTGCGTCGCCATGTCGCGCCCCATCAGGGAGTACACGCAGGACTCCTGCTTCCCGTCGCCGGGGGTGAAGAATTCCTCGTTTCTGTCCTTTATAAAGCGTATCGACACTTCCGGATGTCCAAGCGCGCAGCGCAGCGCAGCAAGCTGGCAGGCGGAAGCCTCGCTGCGGTCGCTCTTCAGGAACTTCAGCCGCGCGGGGGTGTTATAGAACAGGTCGCGCACGGTCATCGTCGTCCCGTCCGGGCAGCCGGCGGCGAACATCTCCTGAATGTCCCCGGCCTCCAGCACAACGCGGGTGCCGCTCGCGTCGCCGCGGCGGCGGGTGTTAAGCTCGATCTTCGACACGGCGGATATCGCCGCGAGAGCTTCGCCGCGGAAGCCCATCGTCGATATGGCCTCCAGTCCCTTCTCGTCATGCAGCTTCGATGTGGCGTGCCGCAGGAACGCGACGCCCGCGTCCTCCGGTGCCATGCCGCAGCCGTCGTCCGTGACGCGGATATAGGTTGCGCCCCCGCCGCGGATCTCGACCGTTATATTCTTCGCCCCGGCGTCGAGCGAGTTCTCGACCAGCTCCTTGACGACGGAAGCCGGACGCTCCACCACCTCGCCGGCGGCGATCATATCAGCCACATGGGGCTGAAGTACGTTTATGACAGGCATATGCTTTCTCCTTAAAAGCCTCAATGCGCTCCCTTGCCGTGCGCGGCTCCGGAAGCAGAGATATTATACACGATTTCGGTTGAAAGTTCCATAGCTTTTATGTTAATATAAAATGAAAAACTATCTTAACAGAGGATAAGACATGAGAGAGACCATAGATATAAGCAGGATAAAGCAGCAGGAGGACATCTGCGCCGAAATTTTCGAGACCGTGACCGCCGACGGCAAACGCCCGCTGGCGATGGTGGACACCTACGGCTGCCAGCAGAACGAGGCCGACAGCGAGAAGCTGC
>CAVCWF010000208.1:0-4109 GCA_963605945.1 Lachnospiraceae bacterium | reverse complement strand
TACTTATACAATAACGACGCATTAGTCAACGGCCGGTCGGACGAGACGGCTCCCGCCGACGCAGATGAAACGGCGCGGCGTCTCGGAGAGGCGCTCTGCAGAAGCTACGGCTTCGAGAATGTCACCGTTGAGGCCGAGAGCGGCAGCCTCAGAGACGAAACCGAACTGTTTATTGCCGAGACGTACTACGATGCTGAATATTTTAACGAGTGTAATATACGCTTTGCCCTCAACGGCGAAACCAAATGCAGAATGAGCCTGTCCTTCGAGGGGCAGAACTGGCACTTTGGAGTATAAACTATAAATTTATACAAAAAAGATACATTAAATTGACCGGAACTATGCACACGCGGGATATCATAGGCACATCACAGCGAAAGGAAGCCATGATATGGAAGCATGTGACGCTATTTATTATCCTATGAAAAACAAGAAATCAAATACTGCGCTGAAAAAAAGAAAACGCCGCAGGCTCGGCGCGTTTATATTCGTGGTAGTGCTGCTGGCGCTGGCCGTCGTTGCGGTGCGGATATACAATATGAATAAGCCCAGCCGCGACGCGGAGCTGTTGACGCTTGTGAACCCGTGGAACACCATCCCCGACGGCTACGAGCCTCAGCTGTGCACACTGTCTGACGGGCAGCAGATAGACCGCCGCTGCTACGACGATCTGATGCGGATGCTCGACGACTGCCGCGCGGCGGGCAACTCGCCCTACATATGCTCCGCCTATCGCACATGGGACAAGCAGCAGGCGCTGTTTGACAACAAGATTCAGCGGCTTGAAAACGAGGGCATGGATGCGGAAACCGCACGGGTCGAGGCGGCGAAGGTCGTCGCCGTGCCGGGGACAAGCGAACATCAGCTCGGCCTCGCGCTCGATATAATCGACACCGGCTACACGAATCTTGACGAGGGGCAGGAGGACACCGCCACACAGCAGTGGCTCATGGCGCATTGCTGGGACTACGGCTTCATCCTGCGCTACCCCAACGGCACGACGGACATCACCGGCATCATCTATGAGCCGTGGCACTACCGCTATGTAGGCCACACCGCCTCCGCGCAGATACACGAGCTTGGCGTGACCTTCGAGGAATACATCGACATGTTTTATAAGTAAAAAAATATTTTCAGGGCGCGGCTTGTTAAGCCGCGCCCTTTTTCATGCATCCATTACCGGATTTTCGTGTATCATTATGTGCTTTACTTCCTGATCGCGCTTCTCGACGGCGTTGTGCACGCTCTCGGCGATGGCGTGCGCGTCGAAAAGGCTTATTGAGCCGTCAACACCGATTTCGGCGTCGATGTATATCTTGCTGCCGAATCTGCGCGTTTGCAGCTTATCCACACGCCGTACGCCGTCCTGCTCCGCGATGAAGCTCCGCAGTGAAGCCTCGTATTCCGGGCTGCATGCCGTGTCGAGCATCTTGTCGATGGAGTCCTTGAGAATGTCGTACGCAACCTTGAGGATGCACAGGCATATCGCCACGCAGGCGATCGGCTCCATGACCGGGACGCCGAGCATCGCGCCGCCGATGCCGATGAGCGAGCCGACGGACGAGAGCGCGTCGGAGCGGTGATGCCATGCGTCGGCCATGAACGCGGAGGAGTTCAGCTTCTTCGCGTAGTACCGAGTGTACCAGAACATGCCCTCTTTTGAGACTATCGACACGACTGCCGCCGCGAGCGCTATCGCCGACGGCACGGCGAGCTGTTCGTAGTGTCCGGCGGCTATCTGCTTCACGCCGTTGAGGCCGATGCCGAAGCCCGTCGCCAGCAGTATCATGCCGAGTATCATCGACGCGACACATTCGAGCCGGTCGTGCCCGTAGGGGTGATCCTGATCCGGCGCTTTCTTTGAGATGCGCACGCCTATGTAGGCCACAAGCGTCGCAAACACGTCCGACAGAGAGTGCACGGCGTCGGACACCATGGCTCCGGAGTGCCCCGCGATACCGGCGTACAGCTTGAATACGACAAGCGCGATATTGCCCGCGATGCCGACGGTGGACAGGCGGTTGATGATTTTGGTTTCGTTCATTGAAATTGCTCCCTTCAGTGTTTTTTATGCTGACCGGGGGAGTAGGTGCAAAAAAATGCAGTCTCTCCGGGGCATATTGCTGTCCCGCAAAGACTGCTGATGCAGATCCTGCTGTCGCTCTTCGACGACCCGGCTTCCGCGGACTGGCTGTCCGCCGCCTGCTCAGTGTATTAAGTTTACCGCGATTAACTTTCGCTTATAACAGTTCGGTATGATACCACGCTCCGTGCGCAAAGTCAAGACGGGTTCACGGTAAATTCAAAAAATTACAGTTGCCCGCGCCTGCACAGTGTAGTATTATAAACGCATGAATAAGACTGCCGAGAAAAAACGTCCGCCGCTGAGCGCGCTGTACAGGCTCAGCCCGGCCGGACATATAATTGCTGCCGTCAGCGCGGCGTTGATACTGCTGCACCTGCTGACGCGGGACAACCACGCGCTGATGGTCTGGGCGTCGGAGCGCCTTGTGCGGCCTGTGCACCGCGCGCTCGCCGTGCTGAACGATCATCTGCCGTTTTCCGTCGCGGAGCTGCTTATCGGGCTGGCCGTGTTTGCAGCTTCGGTTTACATAATATATACGATAATCAAGCTGATACGATGCGGAGGGCGGCTGAAGAGACTGTACGCGGCGGTGATAAATCTGCTTGCGGCGGGGCTTGCGGTGTACGCAGGCTTTTGTATGCTCTGGGGAGTATATTATTACGGCGACGATTTTATGACCCGCAGCGGGTTGAAAAATGATAATATCAGCGTCGAACAGCTCGAAACCGTGACGGAATATTTCGCCGCGCTTGTGAACGAATACTCCTCGCAGGTGCCGCGCGACGCGGACGGGAACTATGTTGCCGATCGCACTGCGATACTCAGCCGCTCGAACGAGGTGTACGCCAATGTCGAGGAGACTCTGCCATGCCTCAGCGGCCCCGCCGTCCGGGCGAAGGGCGTATACTTCTCGCGTGTTATGAGCTATACTGACTTTACCGGCTTCTTCTTCCCGTTTACGGCGGAGGCGAATGTCAATACCGACTTCCCGCCCGCGCTGTTCGCTTCGACCGTGGCGCACGAGCTGGCGCATCAGCGCGGCGTCGCGAAGGAGCAGGAGGCGAACTTCGCCGCAGTGCTCGCGAGCCTTGAATATGGCGACGCGGAATACTGCTATTCGGCCTGCGTGCTGGCTTATACGCACCTAGGCAATGCCCTGTACTCGGCGGACTATGACGCGTGGAAAAGCATCTATCTCACGCTGAATGAGGACGTACGGCGCGATTTTGCCGCGAATCGGGAATATTGGGCGCAGTTTGAGACGCCGGTGCAGAAGGTGTCGAACACGGTATATGAGGGATTTTTGTATAGCTATGACCAGAGCATGGGACTTAAAAGCTACGGCGCCTGCGTTGACCTTCTGGTGAACTACTATTACGAGCAGGTATCCGCTGCGCTTGAAAATTAAACTTCTGGAAGGAGTCGAGAGATCATGTCTATTTTCGGTACGGCTGCCGGCATCGCGGCGCTTATAAGTCTGCTTGCGCTGTTGGTAAAGTATCCGCTCCGCAAGCTCGGCCTGCATAAACTGAACGCATTCTTCATGAAGCTGCACGAAGCCGCAAGCGGTTTGTTCTTCGTGGCCGCCGTTGCGCATATGATAAGCGGTCTTCGTGAGGCGCGTAAAAACCCGCTCGCCGCTCTGACCGGCCTTGCTGCGTTTGCGGTAAGCACGGTTTTGATCGCGGCATGCCACATGACCAAAGATGCGCAGAAGAAAATGCGCTGGCACCGGATATACTCCCTGATTCTGACCATCACCGCAGCCGGTCATGTGACCGCCGCGGCGGCTTTGAAGAAAAATTGAAGAAAAGCGCAATTTATGCTTGACAAATCGGATATTTCGGTTATAATAGCTCTTGCGTTTAGCGGGATTGTGTAAAGGT
The DNA here is from genome assembly GCA_963605945.1 of Lachnospiraceae bacterium. Taxonomy (GTDB): domain Bacteria; phylum Bacillota; class Clostridia; order Oscillospirales; family Oscillospiraceae; genus Limivicinus. The sequence goes on along the minus strand of CAVCWF010000208.1, from coordinate 137 downwards.
AGCACAGCGGACTCTGACTCCGTATGTGAGGGTTCGAATCCTTCTCCCGCTGCCAAATAAGAACCGTAATTGTGATACGATGTGTATTGCAACTGCGGTTCTTTTTCTATGCCCTGAAAGCGGCTTGGCACAAGGCT
>CAVCWF010000207.1:0-5919 GCA_963605945.1 Lachnospiraceae bacterium | reverse complement strand
TTCATGGACAGCTCAACGGACTTCTTGCCGCGGTTGTACCAGTTGAAGTTCAGGGACTTTCCCTCCAGACGCGGAACGTTTCCGCGGGAGTCGTCACCGGCAACGGGACGCTCGATCTTGATGACCTCGGCGCCCATGTCGGCGAGCATGGCGGTGCAGCAAGGACCTGCGACGTTGTTCGTAAAGTCGACAACGCGAATTCCTTCCAAAACTTTCTGCATTGTTATTCTCCTTTTTATAAAAATATAAATTAGGAAACCTTTTTATGAGATATATGCGGTTGAGGTTGTGTAGGTGTATTGTTCAGGGGTTTAGCCTTTGCGCTTTTTTATTTCGGCTATTACGGCCGGGACAAGGGTCTTGAAGTCTGCCACTGCGCCGTAGTGGGATATATCGAAGATAGGCGCGGAGGAGGACTTATTGATGCTGACGATGCGCTCGGAATCGCGCATGCCTATCTGGTACTGTACGGAGCCGGATATTGCGGCGTTGATTATCAGCTTGGGCTTCACCGTGGTGCCGGACTGGCCGATCTGCTTGGAATGGGGCAGCATACCAGCGTCAACAAGCGGACGGGAGGATGCCAGCTCGCCCCCTAGGAGCTCTGCGAGCTCTCTCAGCGATGTCAGCTCCGTTTCGTCTTTGACGCCGCGTCCGCCGCTGACGATAACCTCCGCCTGATCTATGGGAGTGCCGGTAACGACCTTTTCCTCGACGGAGAGTACCTCATATGCCTCGTCGCGTTCGACCGCGACCTTCTCTGTGATCAACTTGCCGCTGCGGCTGTAATCAGGCTCCAGCGGGGTGAATATCTTCTGACGGACGGTCGCCATCTGCGGCCGCTCCTCAAGAATGACTATGTGAGCGAGAATGTGTCCGCCGTATGCGGGAGTGGTCTGGTAGAAAACGCCGTCCTCGTCGTAGCCGAGGTCGATAGCGTCGGCAGTCAGACCGGTGTGCAGGTCGTTCATGAGCCGGGGTGCGAGGTCACGGCCAAGCTCCGTTGCTCCGTAGAGCAGGATCGAGGGCTTGTACTTCTTCGCAAGCTGGCTGAGAGCCTGCTGGTAGGGTCTTGCGGAATACTCGGCAAGCGCCTCGTCCTCCGCGACTATTACCTCGTCCGCGCCGCGTGCGATAAGCTCCGGGGCAAGCCCGGCGACGTTCGCGCCCAGCAGGACGGCAGTGATGTTCTCGCCGTTGTGCGCCTTGAGCTCCTGAGCCTTGGCAAGCAGCTCGAACACAACGGGCTTTACGGCTCCGTTCTCATGCTCGGCAAATATCCAGATGCCGCTGAACTGTTCGTTTTTCATGTCTGCCTCCTTTTCTCAGATAAGGCGCTCGTTTTCGAGCATATCGACAAGCTGTGCCGCCATTTCCTCAACGCTGCCGGTGAAGTAGACGGTATCGGTGCCGCGCTTCTCAGGCTCAAAGACCTTCTTGGTGGAGGAGGGGGAGCCGGGCATACCGGTCTCGTTGGTGTCGGCGTCGATATCCGCAGCCGCCCATACGGTGATGGGCTTGCGGTTTGCCTTCATAATGTTGGGCAGAGTCGGGTAGCGCGGAGTATTTATCTCCTTGCATACGGTGACGAGCGCGGGGAGCTTTGCGCGGACGCGCTCGCTGCGGCTTTCAAGAGCTCTGGTGCATACGACCCAGCCGTCCTGTATGTCTACGGAGTCGGCGAGGGTTATCTGCGGAATGTTCAGGAAGGACGCGGTCGCGGGGCCGGTCTGCGCGGTGTCGCCATCAATGGCGTGACGGCCGAACAGCAGCAGGTCGTAGTCGCCGATCTTCTCGGCAGCCTTTGCAAGAGTGTAGCTCGTTGCGCGGGTGTCGGCGCCGCCGAAAGCGCGGTCGGAGAGCAGATAGGCTTCATCGCAGCCGAGTGCCAGCGCCTTTTTCAGCACCTCCTTGGCCTGCGGGGGACCCATCGTAACGGCGCAGACAGTCGCGCCGTACTTCTCCTTGAGCTGCACCGCAGCCTCAACTGCGTTCGCGTCGAGGGGATTTATCGTGGTCTGGACGCCGTCGCGCTTGAGATTGCCGGTTTTCGGGTCAAGCTTTACGTCGTCGGTGTCGGGTACCTGCTTAACAAATACAAGAATTTTCATGGTTCTTCCGTCTCCGTTTATCAGGTGTAAATAATATCTCCGGAAATTATCTTGCGCTGGATCTGGTTGGTTCCCTCAAAGATCTGGTATATCTTTGCGTCGCGGAAGCGCTTCTCGACCGGGTAGTCACGGCAGTAGCCATAGCCGCCGAGGATCTGAACGGCGTCGGTGCAGACCTGCATACCAGCGTCGGAGGCAAATACCTTTGCGGCGGAGGCAAGGCGGGTGTCGGTGATGCCGGCATCTGCGCACTTGCAGGCGTGCCATACCATCTGGCGTGCCGCTTCAAGCTTGATGTACATGTCGGCCAGCATGAAGGAAATGCCCTGATTCTTGCAGATGGGCTTGCCGAAGGTCTCGCGGGTCTTGGAGTATTCGACCGCGCACTCGTATGCGTACTGAGCGTTGCCGACTGCGCCTGCGCCGGAGGTCGGACGGGTGTAGCCGAGGGACTTTTTGACGACTTCCATGCCCTGACCCTCGCCGCCGATCATGTTCTTGAGCGGTATGCGGACGTCCTCAAAGATAACGTCGTTGGTGCAGGAGGTACGGTAGCCGAGCTTGTCCTCGTGCTTGCCGATGGAGATGCCCGGAGTGTCACGCGGGACGAGGAAGCAGGAGATGCCCTTCGCGCGCAGGGACGGATCCTTGGTAGCGAACAGAGTGTACATGTCGGCGACCTCGCCGTTGGAGATGAAGCCCTTGGTGCCGTTGATAATAACGCTGTCGCCGTCAACGACATAGGTGGTACGGATAGCCGCGGAGTCGGAGCCGGCGTTCGGCTCGGTCAGAGTGAAGGACATTGCGCCGCCCTGAGTCAGGATATCTGCCGCGAGCTTCCAGTGGTATTCGGTACCTGCGACCTTGATGGGGACGATACCCATGTATGCGCCGGCAACAGTGCCGGAGAAGCCTGCGTCGCCGCGGGCAAGCTCTTCCTTGATGAGGGAGTAGGTGAAAATGTCGCCGCCGGCTCCGCCGTATTTCTCAGGGAGGGTGAAGGTCGTCAGGCCAAGGTCACAAGCTTCCTTGTAAAGCTCGGTCGGAAACTCGCCCGTTATGTCGCATTCCTTGCAGACGGGGATGATGCGCTCATCCGCAAACTGGCGAACCATCTGCTGGATCTCTCTCTGTTCATCTGTGAGAAGATGATAATAGTTCTGCATATTTTTCCTCCTTGGATATATATTTACGGCGAATATCGCCGGGTTTAACAAATTCAGGTGCGAAGATCAATAATTTTTCCCGATTGACCGAACCGTGCCGAGCAGCAGGCCGTCAGCGTATGATGATTTAAGAACCGCCGCCCCAAAGCCTTGGTTTATCAAGGCTTTGAAAGCGCGGCAGCATTTTGAAGGGGAGATCAAAATGCTTAGGGGAGTAAGAAAATAAGGAATTAGGAAATTATCTTAGTACGGGAACAGCTTCATGAGCAGGGGGTAAGCAAGAGTGAAGTACATAATTATCGCCCATGTATTTACGATAAAGCCGTACTTTATCTGGAAGCTGACTCTTGTCCAGCCGCCGCCGGATGCAAGGCTTGCCGCCGGGCAGCCGCTGGGGAAGGTGAAGGAGCTGTTGCAGCCTGCCGCGATGAGCAGCGCAACGACTATCGGGTTTACGCCCGGCACGGTCAGTGCGATGGGGATAATGACCGCGTACATGGATGCGGAGAGAGTATTGGAAACAAAGTCGGTCATTACGGTGATGAAGATGATAACGACCAGAACGAATACGTGCGGGGACAGACCGCTCATCAGCGGGCTGACGACCTTCATGATCCATGCGGACACACCGACGGTGTCAAGTCCGAACACGAAGCCCATGCCCATAACGGTTGCCATCATGAACACGTTTCCCCAAGGCAGACGCTTGCAGCAGTCCTTGACGTCAAGCATCGGCTTTCCGTCATAGCTTATCAGCGCAAGCACGCCGACGGCGACCATTGCGGGAGCAGCGGAGCCGAGGGAGCTCATCCACTTGGACACGCCCTGCAAGCTCGGAATAAGACCGATGACATCGGGGAAGCACCACATGATGATAACTGCGACGTAGACGATCAGAGCGGTGACCTCCTGCTTGCTCCAAGGCTTGAGAGAGGCTTTGAGTGCGTCGATGTCAAGATGCTTGAGCTTCTCGACATCGGGGCGGATAATAAAGCGGAGTATCAGCATCCAGCCGATGAAGAAGCCTGCGCCGGCCAGAAGGAAGCCGAGGGTGTAGCGGGTATAGGTGATGGTGATGCCGAAGTCGGCGGCGATGTACTCGAATATCATGGGAATGAGCACGTGGGAGATAGGCGTATAAGCCATTGCGCCCTGCGCGACCCAGAAGATACCTATCATCATCGCCTCAACAAGACGGTCGCCCTTCTTGTAGCCGGTCATGCGGAAGATCTCCTCGGCTATCGCCATAAACATAACGGTAATGGCGGAGCTGGTGGAGACAAGACCCATCAGCAGAACTGCGAGGAAGAACATTGTCAGCAGTCTCCACGGACGGCCGCGGTTGCGCTTGCGGGTGATGAAGAACAGGGCGAAGCGGCGGGAAAGTCCGGTGTCCGCAAGAACCATGCTCAGCAGGAACGCGCAGATAAGGAATGGAACCATCGAGTTGCCCCATGTCTTGGAGAACAGCGTACCCGGAGTGGTGACGCCGGTGAAGCAGATAAGACCGAGAACGAACAGGCTCGGCCAGCCTATATCGACGCGGATCCACATATACAGGGTGCCGAAGAAGAAGCCGAGAACGCCCATACCGGATTTGGTTATGGGTTCCGGCGCAGGAAGAACGACTTGGAAGAAGAGGTATATACCTACGAATACTGCCGCGTCTACCCACGACGCGCGTTTTTTGGCGGGTGCGGTTGAAGCCATTGTTGCGCCTCCATTTCTATATATAAAGAGATATTATTTAGTTTTAGTTTGTGCTTATCTGATGTCCTACGCAATTGTTAAAAATTGCGCAGTTCTGAGTAAAAAACAGCGGCTGCTCCCGCAGGAGCAGGGCATGTTTTATTTGCCCTTGAACTGGGGTCTGCGCTTTTCAAGGAAAGCGGTAACAGCTTCGGGGAAGTCCTCGGTAAGCTCGCATTCGCCCTGCGCGTCTATTTCCGCCTGCATCGCGTCGGCGTATGCGGCGAACTGCGCGCGATTTATAACCGTCTTGATGCCGGCATAGGCAACGGAGGGGCCGGAGCTGTACTTCTTCACGTACTTCATCACGCGCTCTTCAAGCTCCTCGGCGGGGACGGCCTCGGTGAAAAGCCCCCAATCGGCTGCGTCCTTGCCGCTGAAAAATCTGCCGGACATAAACAGATCCTTTGCGCGGGTGGTGCCGACGGCGCGGGTGACAAGGCAGGCAGCGCCGGAATCAGGCACAAAACCGATGTTTACAAAGGAAAATGCGCACTTTGAAGTTTCCGAAATGATCTGGAAATCACAGGACAGCGCCAGCGAAATACCGGCGCCGGTGATTGCGCCCTCGATCCATGCAATAACGGGCTTTTTCACGTTGAGCAGGCGCAGGTTCGTTTCCGCGCCGACACGGCATACCGCACGGGTGCCGCGGATACCGGCGTCGATGCGGGCTTTCATTGCGTTGAGATCGCCGCCGGCGCTGAAATTCCCGCCGGCGCCGCGAATGACTACCGCGCGGATCTCATCGTCGTAATCGCACAGGTCGAAGCACTCGCGCAGTTCACGATGCGTGTCGATGTTTATCGGGTTGCGCTTTTCGGGGTTGTTCAGAGTGATGTAGCCAACGGAATCTTTTTTCTCAAACTTCACGTTTCTGAACTCCATTTAGG
>CAVCWF010000206.1:0-6282 GCA_963605945.1 Lachnospiraceae bacterium | reverse complement strand
TTATCACACGGTCCCCCGCGTCGACCTTTATCTGCTTATGCTCAGAGAAGGCCATACGGTAGAGCGCGGACATCGCCTCGCCCTGACTGCCGGTGGAGATAATGACCGTCTTCTCGTGCGGCAGGGAGTTGACCTTTTCGAGGTCGACCATAACGTTTTCGGGTATCTTAACATAGCCGAGTACGGATGCGACGTGCAGGACGTTTTCCATGCTGCGCCCCGTTATGGCGACCTTGCGCCCGTATTTTGCCGCGACGTCGATTATCTGCTGGAGACGGTGCACATTCGAGGCGAAGGTGGTGATGATTATGCGCTTGTCACAGCCCATGAAGAGCTTATTGAAGCTTGCGCCGACCTTGCGTTCGGACGCGGAATAGCCGGGCTTTTCGACGTTTGTAGAGTCGCTGAGCAGCGCCAGCACACCCTCGTTGCCAAGCTGGCCGAGACGCGCGAGATCCATCATGCTGCCCTGTATCGGGGTGACGTCGATCTTGAAGTCGCCCGTGTGGATGACGGTTCCGAGCGGGGTACCGATTGCGAGCGCCACGGCGTCGGGGATACTGTGGTTCACGTTTATGAACTCGATCGTGAACGCGCCGAGGCGGAAGGACGAGCCGACCTTCTTGGTGAATATCTGCGTATTGTACAGCAGATCGTGCTCTTCAAGCTTCAGCTCAATGAGCGCCGCGGTGAGCGGCATCGTGTAGATAGGCACGTCCAGCTCCTTGAGAACGTACGGCACAGCACCGATATGATCCTCATGTCCGTGCGTGATTATGATTCCGCGGACGCGGGAGGCGTTGGCCTTGAGGTAGCTTATGTCCGGCAGAACCATGTCGACGCCGTACATATCCTCGTCCGGGAAGCCCATGCCGCAGTCAACAACGATTATATCGCCGCCGAACTCAAAGGCAGTCATGTTCTTTCCTATCTCGCCAAGTCCGCCCAGCGGAATGATCTTCAGTTTAGATATCATCTTTTCTTTAATTTCTCCAATCTGTCAAGAATTTACCGCGGCTGAATATATCGAGCCTTCGGCATTGTATGTATATGCTCCGGTTTAATATTGCCCAAATGTAATGTGGATTAACCCGCCGTTCTGCCGGCGTCTCACATCTCGGTGCGCCCCTCTATGGCGCGGTTAAGAGTTGCGTCGTCCGCAAACTCAAGGTTTGAACCGACAGGAATGCCGTATGCAAGCCGCGTCACCTTTATGCTGAAGGGCTTGAGCAGGCGGGAGATGTACATCGCCGTCGCCTCGCCCTCGGTGTCAGGATTTGTGGCCATGATGACCTCTTCGACATCCTCGTCCGCGACGCGCTGAAGAAGCTCCTTTATGCGGATATCGTCCGGCCCAACGTGATTCATCGGCGACAAAACGCCGTGCAGCACGTGATACGTCCCGTTATATTCCCTGCCGCGCTCTATCGACAGCACGTCTCTCGGCTCCGACACAACGCAGATAGTCCCCTTGTCGCGGCGGTCGCTCGCGCATATAGAGCACACGTCGCCTTCGGTGAGGTTCTGGCATATGCGGCAGCAATGCACGCTTTTCTTCGCGTCGGTTATGGCGGCGGCAAAAGCGTTCGCCTCGCTCTCAGGCAGAGAGAGCACATGGAACGCGAGCCGCTGCGCGCTCTTCCGGCCTATACCGGGAAGGGACGCAAACTTATCAATAAGGTTTTCGAGAGATGCAGGAAAGAAGGACATTTTTTCTCCGTTCCGCCGCAGGGCATCTGCGGCAATTGGAATGATGGGTCAGGCTTCGCGTATGGCCTTTATCGCAGCCGCGCGGTCGCTCTTGCCGAATACGGCGCTGCCCGCTACAAGGACGTTCGCCCCGGCGGCTTTAACAAGCGCGGCGGTGTTCATATCTATGCCGCCGTCGACCTCCAGCTCGCACGGAAGCTGTGCTTCGTCAAGCATTTTCCGCACTGCCGCTATTTTTGGCAGCTGGTCATGCATGAAGCTCTGCCCGCCGAAGCCGGGTTCGACCGTCATAATGAGCACGAGATCTACCATGCCGATATACGGCTTCACCGCTTCCGCCGGAGTTTTGGGTTTGAGCGTGACGCCCGTCTTCTTGCCGAACGACTTTGCAATCTCAATAGCCTTTACGATGTTCTCCTCCGTGTCAGCCTCGACATGGAAGTTCACAAGATCGGCGCCCGCCTTGCAGAACTGCTCCGCATATCTGACGGGGCGGTCTATCATAAGGTGCACGTCGATGAACATGTCCGTCGCTTTTCTCAGCGACTTCAAGACCGGGATGCCAATAGATATATTGGGAACGAAAATTCCGTCCATAACGTCAAAATGCACGTAATCCGCACCTGCCGCGCAGATTTCATCGACCTCGGCGCCGAGCTTCGCAAAATCGGCGGAGAGAATAGAGGGAGCTATTTTTATCATTTTAAGTTCTCCTTTTGAGATAAACCTCATAACGCGGGATTCCAAAAAGCACTATAAATACAATTTATATTATACTACAACGCATATGTATTTTGCAATACTCTTGACTGAAACAATATTTCGATATAAAATAAACTGATATTATAGTAGCGAGGAGTGCCCACATGTCCAGAAGAAAGAAAAAGCAGCCGTCCACTGCGCCGATATACACCTTCGCCATACTCTGGCTCATCATGTGCACGGTCACACCGGTATTCAAACTTGGCTGGCTGATCGCAGCCGTGGTCATAGCGGGCGCGGGCGCGTATCTTGCCGGACGCAGAGCAGGCAAGAAAGCGGCAAACGAGACCGCGGCGGCGGAAGAGACGGAGAAGGCCAAGTCCGCGCAGGCTGCCCCCGAAAAGAAGAGCTACGGGCCGGAGATCGACCCCATAATCGAGGAGGGCAACCGCGCTCTCAGCGAGATGGGGCGGCTGTACATGTCCATAAAGGATCCGGAGATCAGGCAGAAGATAAACGAGATCATGCGCATCACGGACAAGATCACGCAGGACGCGATCGCCGATCCTTCGGATATCCCGCAGATCAAAAAGTTCCAGAGCTACTACATCCCGACGACGATCAAGCTCCTGAATGCGTACGACCGCATGAGCGCTCAGGGTATTCAGGGCGAGAATCTGGACAAAACAATGAAGAGCATAACCGAAATGCTCGACACGGCGATAGAGGCATACAAAAACCTGCTCGACTCGCTGTTTGCAAATCAAGCGCTGGACATTGAGACAGATATAGACGTTATGAACAAGATGCTCGCCAGAGAAGGTCTCGCAGGCGGCAAGGATTTTGATATCTGATATACATCAGGAAAGGACAGAATAACATGAACGAAGAGAAAAGCTATATTCCCACTCTTACCCTTGAGCCTACCGCTGAAGCCGTGGCGGAGACCGCCGCACCGACCGAAGAGGAAGTCAAGAAGGATATCCCCATAGAGCGCCCGGAGCTGGAGAAGCTCTCCCCCGCCGAGCAGGCTGCGGTCAAGGCCTTTGCGGAGAAGATAGACGTGCTCAACACCGAGCAGGTTATGAACTACGGCTCCAACGCGCAGAAGAACATTTCCGAATTCTCCGAGGCCGCGCTGAACAGTGTCCGCACGAAGGATCTGGGCGAGGTCGGCGGTATGCTGGGCGATCTGGTCGTCGAGCTTCAGGGGCTGAACTTCGACCCCGAAGAAAAGAAGGGCTTCCTTGGACTGTTCAAGAAGACCTCCCAGAACATCGCGTCGCTCAAGGCGCAGTACGACAAGGCCGAGGTCAACGTCGACAAGATAGTCGAGTCCCTTGAAAAGCATGAGGTCGTCCTAATGAAGGACATCAGCATGATGGACAAGATGTACGAGAGAAATCTCGAATACATGAAGGAACTGACCATGTATATCATCGCTGGTAAGCTGAAGATAGAGCAGCTCCGCAATGAAGAGCTGCCGAAGTATCAGCAGAAGGCACAGGAATCCGGCCTCCCCGAAGACGCGCAGGCCGCAAACGACTTTGCCAACATGATTGGCCGCTTCGAGAAGAAGATACACGACCTTGAGCTTACCCGCACGATATCCATCCAGATGTCCCCGCAGATTCGCATGATCCAGAATAACGACAGCCTGATGGCGGAGAAGATTCGCTCCTCCATTGTCAACACCATCCCCCTCTGGAAGAGCCAGATGGTGCTCGCGCTGTCACTGTATCACTCAGATCAGGCCATGAAGGCGCAGCGCGAGGTGACGGATGTGACGAACCAGCTCCTCACCAAGAACGCTCAGGCGCTGCATCAGGGCAGCGTCGCCATCGCGAAGGAGACCGAGCGCGGCATAGTCGATATCGAGACGCTGAAAAAGACCAATCAGGAGCTTATCTCCACGCTTGACGAGGTGCGTCAGATTCAGGACGACGGGCGCACAAAGCGTATGCAGGCCGAAGAAGAGCTTGGCCGCATCGAGGGCGAGCTGAAGCAGAAGCTGCTTGACATGCGCGGCTGATATATCGGGAGCGGACTATGAAGATTTTGAAAAACCGCTTTGTCGCGGTGCTGCTGTGCGTCCTCATCGTGATAGCGTCGACGCTGCTGTCCACAAATGTGAAGCTTGGCCGCGAGGCCGACGATGTGAGCGACGGGTTCTATAAGGGCGTGACCTATGACGGGTACAAGCACCCGGCCATCTCGGATCAGCTCAATAATATCTGCGGCGCGGCGGACGGTCTGGCCTCTGTCGTCGCCTCCTATGATGTGGACGTCGTCGCGCTAAGGCAGTATTCCACCGATCTCAAGGATATGCTTAACCAGCGCACGGGCACATATACGGCGGTCTACGCGAAGTACAGAGAACTGCTCGATTGTATAGAAGCACTGAAGCTGGAGCTTGCGTCGGTTCAGCTTTCGGAGCGGGATGCTTCCGGCGCTGAACAGTATTTCTCGACGGTGAGCAGTGCCTCCGAGGTCATCGGCAGCGCAGGGTATAACGATTCCGTACAGCAGTTCAAGCGCAGCTACCTTGACCGCTTCCCCGGCTCCATCCTTGCAAAGCTTGCCGGTGTGGATGCGCCGGAGCTGTTTGCCAGAGCCTGATTTATAAGGATTGATTGATGAAAAAAATTTTTGCATTTCTCATGGCGCTTGCCCTAGTGCTTTCACTTGGCGTCAGCGCCTACGCTGTGGTCGATCAAAGCGACAGCTTCTATGTCGCCGACTATGCAAACGTCCTATCGGCAGATACCGAGCAGCGCATCTGCGACTATAACGGCGCGCTCGAACAGCAGTGTGACGGCGCGCAGATAGTCGTCGTCACGGTGAATTATCTTGACGGCATGTACTGCGACGATTACGCCTATGAGCTGTTCAACTCGTGGGGCGTCGGCTCGTCGGAGTACAATAACGGTATGCTCCTGCTGCTCGCGGTGCAGGAAAACAAGGCGTGGCTTGCCTACGGGCTTGGGCTGAACTCCGTGCTTTCCAGCGACGCCGTGAACAACATGCTCGACGAGTTCTTCTGGGAAGATTTTGACGACGGCAAGTATGACGACGCGGTCAATTCCCTGTTTAATGCGCTGCTGTCATGGTACGACAATAACTACGGCAGCGAAGTGGAGCAGGCCGGGAACGATTACAGCAGCAGCGGCAGCTATAATAACAACTACAATAACGGCTATAACAACGGTCAGTCGTACAGCAGAAGCTCCGGCAGCGGACTGCGGACACTTATAATCCTGCTCGTGATATTCTGCCTGCTCAACCCGTTCGGGCGGCGCGGCGGAGGCGGCGGCTCATCGTGGCTGCCGTGGCTGTGCCTGTTCAACAACATGTCCCGCGGACACCGCTGGCACGGCTGGGATGACGATGATCACTGGCCGCCGCGCGGCGGTGGTGGTGGCTTCGGCGGCGGATTCGGCCGGGGCGGCGGTGGCTTCGGCGGTGGATTCGGTGGGGGCAGCGGCCATGGCGGAGGAGGATTCTCCGGCGGTGGCGGCGGCAGAAGATAAGCATATTAATTATTTGGAGATACAGAAATGTCAATAGAAAAGGGACGCGCGTACTTTCGCGCATTGGGCATGGAGGATCGGGTTCAGGAGTTCACCGTGTCCTCGGCAACGGTTGAACTCGCCGCGCTCGCGCTCGGCGTTGACGGCGCAAGAATAGCCAAAACACTGTCATTCAAAACGGAAAACGGCTGTATGCTCATTCTCGCAGCCGGCGACGCGCGCATAGACAACCACAAATTCAAGGACAAATTCCATTTCAAGGCCAAGATGCTTTCGGCGGACGAGGTGCTGGAGTTGGTCGGCCATCCGGTCGGCGGTGTGTGCCCGTTCGGGGTAAACG
>CAVCWF010000205.1:0-15448 GCA_963605945.1 Lachnospiraceae bacterium | reverse complement strand
AATCTGTTCTGTAGCCCATACGGCAAGCTCTATGGTGAAATGTGGGATAGCCGACATGTCGATCTCTATCAATTTTCCTGAAAATCAAATGGTAATATCTTTTTCTAAGGAAAAATATGAAGAGATGTCTATTAAAGATAAAATCTATAGCATTTGGGGGAACTATTAAGCCCCTGCTGACGATCGACAAGAACTAAATCGAGCCTACGGCATTCCGCCGTAGGCTCGATTCTCATCATTTACTTGTTTCTCATCAGCGTTTTCATGCGCAGGCTGTGATCAAGGATGCTCTTGCGCAGGCGCAGATTTTTCGGCGTGACCTCAAGCAGCTCGTCGTCCGCGAGAAACTCAAGGCACTGTTCAAGGCTCATCTGCTTGGGCGGGATGAGGCGCAGTGCTTCGTCGGAGCCGGAAGCACGGGTGTTGGTCAGGTGCTTGGTGCGGCACACGTTGACCGGCACGTCGTCAGACTTCGGGCACACGCCGACGACCATGCCCGCGTAGACCTTGGTGCCCGGCGTGATGAACATCTGGCCGCGCTCCTGCGCGTTCCAGATGCCGTAGGCCACGGCCTCGCCGGTCTCAAACGCGATGAGGGAGCCGGTGCTGCGGCGGGCGATATCGCCCTTATAGACGTCGTACTTCTCGAACACGGAGGCGAGGATACCTTCGCCCTTGGTGTCGGTAAGGAACTCATTGCGGTAGCCGAACAGGCCGCGCGACGGAACGAGGAACTCCATTTTCATACGGCTGCCGACCGGCGTCATCTCAAGGAACTCGCCCTTGCGGGAGCCGAGCTTTTCCATGACAGAACCCATGGAGTCCTGCGGCACGTCGACGACAACGCGCTCGATAGGCTCGCACTTCTTGCCGTCGATCTCCTGATACAGCACACGCGGGGGAGACACCTGAAATTCGTAGCCCTCGCGGCGCATGGTCTCGATAAGGATGGACAGGCTCATCTCGCCGCGGCCTGCGACGTTGAAGCTGTCGGTGCTGTCGGGAATATCGCTGACGCGGAGGGAGACATCCTTCAGCGTCTCGCGCATAAGGCGCTCGCGGATCTGGCGGGAGGTGACGAACTTACCCTCGCGGCCGGCGAAGGGGCTGTTGTTGACGGAGAAGGTCATCTCCAGAGTCGGGGCGCTGATCTTCACGAAAGGCAGAGCTTCAGCCGCGCCGCGGGCACATATGGTGTCGCCGATCGTGACGTCGCCGATACCGCTCATGGCGATGATGTTGCCGGCGCCGGCCTCGGTCACGGGAACTCTGTTCAGACCGTCGAACTGATAGAGCGAGACGGCCTTGGCTTTCATCGACGGCTCGTCGGGCGTATGATAGTTGCAGACCTCGATCTCCTGATTCTGCTTGATAACGCCGCGCTCGATGCGGCCGATGGCGATGCGGCCAACGTACTCGTTATAGTCAATGCTGGAGACGAGCATCTGGAACGGCGCGTCGAGATTCATTTCCGGCGCGGGGATGTACTCAAGAATAGTGTCGAACAGGGGCTTGAGATCAGTGCCGGGGACGTCGGGCGAATAGCTCGCGGTGCCCTGACGGCCGGAGCAGAACAGCATCGGGGAATCCAGCTGCTCGTCGGTCGCGTCGAGATCCATCAGCAGCTCCAGCACCTCGTCCACGACCTCGTGGATGCGCTGGTCGGGGCGGTCGATCTTGTTGACGACGACGATGACGCGGTGCCCCAGCTCAAGCGCGCGGCTGAGCACGAAGCGGGTCTGCGGCATGGGGCCTTCGGCTGCGTCAACGAGCAGGATAACGCCGTTGACCATCTTGAGTATACGCTCGACCTCGCCGCCGAAGTCCGCGTGACCCGGAGTGTCTACTATATTTATCTTTGTGTCGCCGTACCATACGGCGGTGTTCTTGGCCATGATGGTGATGCCGCGCTCGCGCTCAAGATCATTGGAGTCCATTACGCGATCCACGATCTCCTGATTTTCGCGGTACACGCCGGACTGCTTGAGCATCTCGTCGACCAAAGTGGTCTTGCCGTGGTCAACGTGGGCAATTATTGCTACGTTTCTGAGTTTGTCCATTTATCGCAACTCCCTTGCGTTAGATTTGTCTCTGATTTTATTTTCAACACAAAACTGAATTTTAACACCAGTGCAACCAAAAATCAACATAAAAGCGCAATTTTTGCTGAAATTTCGGGAAATTTTTACCCGAAGCGTCCGCCGCGGTTGAAAAATGCGGGCGCAGGTATTATAATCAAGAAAAAAAGTCAGGAGCAAGCTATGAGCGATAATTTCTTTGCATATATATCCCGTATGCGGTACATCGTCCGCTGGAGCCTTATGCGCAATTCTCTGCCGGAGAATATTCAGGAGCACAGCCACATGGTAGCCGTCATCGCCCACGCGCTGGGCGTGATACGGCGCGACGTGATGGGCGTCCCCTGCGATCCGAACGAGGCGGCGGTCGTGGCGCTGTTTCACGACAGCTCCGAGATCCTCACCGGCGACCTGCCCACGCCGATAAAATACCACAGCGAGGAGATCAAGGGCGCTTACCGTCAGGTGGAGAATCTGGCCTGCAACATGCTGCTGGATACGCTGCCGGAAGAACTGCGCGGCGCGTATGAGCCGCTGCTGACCGGCGAGACGCAGGAGCGGCTGCACGACATCGTCAAGGCGGCGGACAAGCTCTCGGCGTACATAAAGTGCATCGAGGAGCGCAAGGCGGGCAATAACGAGTTCCTGTCCGCGGAGAAGCAGAACCGCGAGCAGCTGGAGGCAAACCCGCTGCCTGAGGTAAAATATTTCATGGAGCACTTCATCCCCGCGTTTGAGCTGACGCTCGACGAGCTTGGGACTATCGGATGAGCGAGGAGAATTTCAATGGAACAAACAAAACTTGACCGTATAAACGAGCTTGCGCGGCTTGCGAAGGAGCGTGAGCTGACCGAGGCGGAACTGACCGAGCGCGCGGCACTGCGCAAGGAATATATCGAGGAGTGGCGGCGCGGCACGATAGAGCTGCTGGAGAACACGTACATCGTCACGCCGGACGGCGTGAAGCACAAGCTTCCGAAGCGCGGCGAAAAGAACGCGAAAATAGTCCGGTTTGACCAGATAAATAAGGGCAAATAAAAAATTTCCATGAAGAATTTTCTTCATGGGAATTTTTTATCGCTCAGTGCGTCTCGTTATACTTCTTTATTGCGACGGCGAGGATATCCATCGCGCGGGCGAGATCCTCCTGCTTGAGGACGTACGCCATGCGAACCTCGTTTTTGCCCTTGCCGGGGGTGCCGTAGAACGGCTCGCCGCAGGAGAACATGACGGTCTCGCCGTTGTCGTCAAACTCGTTGAGCAGCCACAACTGGAATTTGTCCGCATCGTCAACGGGCAGGGCGGCCATTATATAGAACGCGCCCTTCGGCTGTGCGTAGATAACGCCGGGGATGCTCGACAGCTTCTCAACCATAGTGTCGCGGCGGCGCTTGTACTCGTCGCGCGTTGCGGCGAAATAGTCCTTGTCCACGGAGTAGAGCGCGGCGGCGGCGACCTGATCGGTCGTGGAGGCGCACAGACGGCACTGGCACCATTTCATCGCCTGAGACATGAACTCCTTGTTCTTGGAGATGAGCAGACCGATACGGGCTCCGCAGGCGGAGAAGCGCTTGGACACGGAGTCGATAACGATGACGTTGTCCTCGTAGCCCTCGTACTGAAGCGCGCTCTGCAGAGGCTCGCCGCCGTATACGAATTCTCTGTATACCTCGTCGCATATGAGGAACAGGTCGTGCTCCTTGGCGATGTCAAGCATCAGCTTCAGCTCGTCCGGCGTGAGGATGGTGCCGGTCGGGTTGCCGGGGTTCGTGACCAGAATGGCGCGGGTGTGCTCGTTTATGCAGGCTTCGACGCGCTCGCGCACGGCGTAGCGGTAGTTCTCCTCCGGGCAGGTCGTCAGCGGATGAATGGTAGCGCCGGCGAGGGTGACGGAGGTGTGGTAGTTCGGGTAGAACGGTTCGGGAATGATGATCTCGTCGCCGTCGTCAAGCAGCGTCGCCATGGTCATCTGCAGCGCCTCGCTGCCGCCGGTGGTGACAAGGATATCCTTCTTATCCAGCTTTACGCCGATATCGTCGTAATAATTGCAGACCGCGTCGATAAGTGCGGGAACGCCGGCGGAGGGAGCGTACGCGAGGACAGGCTCGCTGAACTCCCGCATAGCCTTAAAGTAGGCGTCGGGGGTCTTTATATCAGGCTGGCCGATGTTGAGATGATATATCTTTATGCCGCGCTTCACGGCTTCGTCGGCGTAACCGTTAAACTTTCTCATCGGAGAAAGACCGCATTTTTCCATTTTTGATGAAAACTTCATCACAGGTTCACCCCTTCAAAAAATACTTTTACGCATTATATCAGAAAACTGCAAGCTGTTCAATCTTTTTTTGAAAAACATGAATCGGGACTTGACAAACTTTTGGAATTGGAGTACACTGCGCGATGTTTCCGAAATCGGATTCATAAATCGGAGGTGCGGATATGGACGAAAAACTGAGAAATCAGATGCAGACTCTGGACAGACTGTATAAGGAATCGGACAGGATTTACAATGATTATGCCGCGCATTTCGGCATGAACAATACCGCGTTCTGGGTGCTGTATACGCTCAGCCACGTGGATGAACCCGTGACGCAGAATGACCTGTGCAAGGAGTGGTTTTTGCCGGCGCAGACGATAAATTCCGCGGTGAGCGGGCTGGTGAAAGATGGGCTTGTGCGGCTTGAGCCGATACCGGGTACGAAGAACCGCAAGAGCATCGTCCTGACGGAAGCGGGGCGGGAGCTGTGCGGCAGGACGATAAGTACGGTCGATGAGATCGAGCGCGCCGCGATGCTCGACTTTACCGAGGAGGAGCGGGAGCTGTACCTCAGCCTTTTCCGGAGGCATCTTGAGAACTTGAAGAAAGCGAAAGCCGAGCTGTTCGGCGGGATAGAGAGTAAATGAAGAATCAGAGAGCGAGAAAAGTTGCAAATTACGTTGTGCCGACCGTACTGAGCCAGTGCGCGTTTTTCCTGTTCACGATAGTTGACGGCGTGTTTGTCGGCAACGGCGTCGGGACGGACGCGCTGGGCGCTGTGAACCTTGCCATGCCGTTCATCATGGTGATAGGCGCGGCCTTCATGCTGACGACGATCGGCGGCGTTACGGTCGCGGCCATACGCCTTGGCCGAGGGGACATCCCCGGCGCGAATCAGGCGTTCATGCATTCGCTGGGCTGCACGGCCGTCATTGCGGCGGTGTTCTCCGCCGTCGGCATCGTGTTTACACGGCCGCTGGCGGCGCTCCTAGGCGCGGACGGGAACTATATCGACATGGTCTGCGAGTACCTGCTGTGGTACAGCATCTTTACGCTGCCCGCCGCCATATCGACAACTCTTCAGGGCTTCGGGCGCAACGACGGCGCGCCGGTGTTCGTCATGGCCTCCACCATTGTCAGCACAGCGCTGAACATCTTCCTCGACTGGCTGTTCGTTTTCCCACTGCAGAAAGGCATTGCGGGCGCGGCGATAGCCACGGGCATCTCGCAGGTTGCCGGGCTGGTGATAATCAGTGTGCATTTTGTCAAGAAGCGCGGCGTACTGAGAATAGCGCCGGTGAAATTTGACATAGCCCTTGTCGGCAAGATACTCACGCGCGGCCTGCCGGAGATGCTCTCCCAGCTCACAACGCCGGTGACGATCCTCTGCATGAACCTCATACTGATAAAATACATCGGCGACGACGGAGTGAATGCGTATTCGATAATCGGGTACATTGTGTCGTTTGCCTACGCGATATTCATGGGCGTGTCGGAGGGAATGCAGCCGCTGTTCGGCCGCAGCTACGGCGACCAGAACGAGGACGATCTGCACTATTTCCTGCGCGACGGCATTATCGTCAGCTTCGGTGGCAGCGCCGTTGTATACGGGCTGATAATCGCCCTCGGCGGGGTCATCTGCGCGATGTTCGGGGCGGACGCCCCGGCCACGGCGATAACCGTCGCGGCAATACCGCAATACGGCTGGGCGTTCCTGTTTGCGTCGATGAATACGATACTCTCATCTTACCTGTATTCCACCAAGCGTACGCGCGAATCCGCAGCGGTGAACGTCCTGCGCGGCTTCATCCTTACGCCGCTGTGCATCGTTCTCATCTCGGCGGTATCGAACGGCGCGGCGGTCTGGTACGCGGTTGGCGTGGCGGAGCTTATAAGCTTCCTGTGCGCGATGTTCATCATGCGCCGCTCCGAGCGCGGAGGGGTGCGCTTCAGCGAGGACTGAGCAAACCAATGATCATGTGACCGGGCGGAGTCTTCCGCCCGGTCATTTTGTGTTCTGCGGCGGCTTGATACGGGGCGTGTTTTTTGATAAAATAATAAAATACGTAGTAAGTATGAGACGCGAGAGGACTCGACAATGCTGAGACTTTTTACCGGCCGCGCCGGTACGGGCAA
Source organism: Lachnospiraceae bacterium (assembly GCA_963605945.1). GTDB lineage: Bacteria > Bacillota > Clostridia > Oscillospirales > Oscillospiraceae > Limivicinus. The sequence goes on along the minus strand of CAVCWF010000205.1, from coordinate 8,977 downwards.
GACCGCGGCGGTCATAAATGAAATACATACGGCGGTTCTCGAAAAGCGGGGACGCCGCCTGCTCATAGTTCCGGAGCAGTACAGCCATGAGGCGGAGCGCGAGCTGTGCCGCGTCTGCGGCGACAGCATGTCGCTGTACGCCGAGGTTATGAGCTTCACCGGGCTTGCGCGGCGCATAGCGTCCCGGCAGGGCGGCGGTGCGGCGCCATATCTCGATAAGGGCGGGCGGCTGCTGTGCATGGCGCTGGCGCTGGACGGCGCGGCGTCGAGACTGCGCGTGTACGGTTCGGCGGGGCGCAGGGCGGAGACGCAGTCGGCGCTGCTGGCGGCGGTGGACAGCCTGAAGGCCGCAGGAGTAGATTCCGCGGCGCTTTACGCGGCTTCGGAGAGCTGCCCCGGCGGGCTTGGGGACAAGCTCGCGGACATGGCGCTGATCCTCGAAGCCTACGACGCTGTCGTCGCGAACGGACACGCCGACCCCGCCGACCGGCTGACCGTGCTTGCCGGGCAGATACTCGACAGCTCCATGGGGCCGGACGACCATATATATGTTGACGGATTCATAGATTTCACATTTCAGGAGCGGCAGGTGCTGCGCGCGCTTCTGAAGCGCGGCGTGCAGCTTACCGTGTGCCTGACGCTGGACGAGCTGCACGGCGAAAACGAGATATTCGAGCTGTCCCGCCGCAGTGCGCGTGAGCTTCTTGCCTATGCCGGGGAGCTTGGCGCGGAGACGGAAACGCGGCATTTTGCGCCGGGAACCGGCGGCGACGCGCTCGATTTCTTTGCCGAGAATATGTTCAGCTACTCCGCCGTGGGCTTTCAGGGCAAGCTGAACGATTCGGTGAAGCTCGTGACGGCGGACGGCATGGTGGCCGAATGTGAGTTCGCGGCGGCGCAGGCGATAGCCCTTGTGCGCGACGGCGGCTGCCGTTGGCGCGATATCGCGGTCGCGGTGCGCGGCTTTGACGAGTACCGCGCGGCGCTGGAAAGTGCGTTTGAGCATTACGGAGTGCCGCTTTTCATGGCGCGGCGCAGCGACCTGCTGTCGAAGCCGCTCCCCGCGATGATAGCCGCGGCGTATGACATCGTGTGCGGCGGCTGGGAAGTCGACGATGTGATAAGCTATATGCGCACGGGGCTGACCGGACTTGCGCCGGAGGAATGCGACGTGCTGGAGAATTATATCTTCAAATGGCAGCTCCGCGCCGGGGCGTGGAGCCGCGCGGGCGACTGGCGGCAGCATCCGGACGGCTACAACGCCGAGTACACCGATGAGACCGCGGAGCGCCTGCAAAAAATAAACGCCCTGCGCCATGCGCTGGGCGATCCGCTGCTGCATTTCGCCTCGCGCGGACGCGAAGCGTCCACCGCGGCGGCTCAGGCGGCGGCGCTGGCGGACTTTTTCGAGGAACTGAAGCTCTCCGAGCGCCTGAGCGAGCGCGCGGAGCAGCTTATGGCCGCGGGGCGGGAGAGTCTTGCGCGCGAGTACGCACAGCTGTGGGACATAATCGTCTCCGCGCTTGAGCAGTGCGCCGCGATACTCGGCGACACGGAACTGGACATGGAGGGCTTCGGGCGGCTGTTCACGCTGATGCTCTCGCGCTACGATGTGGGTGTGATACCCGTGTCGCTAGACAGAGTGTCCGCCGGCGATTTCGACCGTATGCGCCGCAGAAACATAAAGCACCTCATCGTCCTCGGCGTAAGCGACGAGCGCATGCCCGCCGCGTCCGGCGACACCGGAATATTCTCCGACGAGGAGCGAAAGCGCCTGCTTGAGCTGGACATCGACCTCGGCGGAGCCGGGGACGGGGAGCTGTGGCGCGAGTTTTCGCTGATATACAACTGCCTGAGTCTGCCGTCGGACAGCCTGACGCTGTGCTGCCCGCTTGTGAATTCCGAGGGTGCGCCGCAGCGCCCGGCCTTCGTGTACAGCCGTGCGGCGGCAATATTCGGCCTGCAGCCGCAGTACGCGGATATATCCGAGCTGCGTATGTCCGCCGAAGCGCCCGCACTGACGCTTGCGGCGCACGCGGTGAGCGGCGGCACGGCGCGCGAGCGTTCCGCCGCAGAGTATTTCCGCCGGACGCAGCCCGAACGCTTCGGCAAGCTGACCGCCGCCGCGAAGATGAGCCGCGGCCGGCTGTCGCCGGAGGCGGTGCGCGCGCTCTACGGCAAACGGCTGAAGCTGAGCGCGTCGAGGATAGATAAATTTGCATCGTGTAAATTCGCATACTTCTGCCAGTACGGCCTGAACGCGCGCCCATATGAACCGGCGGGCTTCACGCCGCCGGAGATCGGCACGTTCATGCACTACGTGCTGGAGCACACGGCGCGCGACGTGCGTTACCGCGGCGGCTTCGGCGCCGTCTCGGACGACGAACTGCGCGAAATCACCCAGCGCCATGTGGACGGCTACGTGCATGAGCAGCTGAACGATTTTCAGGAGAAGTCGCAGCGCTTCATATACCTCTTCCGCCGCCTCGGCAAGGACGTGTTCCAGATAGTGTCGGACATGGCGGCGGAGCTGCGCCGCTCCGATTTCGAGCCGCTTGACTTCGAACTCGATTTCTCGAAGATGAGCGATATCCCGCCCGTGGAGCTTGGCGACGGCGACGGCGCGGTGACGCTAACCGGCATTGCCGACCGCGTGGACGGCTGGCTGCACGACGGGCGGCTGTATCTGCGCGTGGTCGACTACAAGACTGGCAAAAAGAGCTTTTCTCTCTCCGACGTGTGGTACGGTATGGGGCTTCAGATGCTGCTGTACCTGTTCGCCTTGGGGCGCGACGGGGAGAAGCTGTACGGCCGCGAGATCGTACCGGCGGGCGTGATGTACGTCCCCGCGCGCAGTGTGATCCTGCCCGTCAGCCGCGACTGCGGCGACGAGGAGGCACAGCGTCTACGGCTGGACGGCGTGAAGCGCAGCGGCGTTGTGCTCGACGAGGCTGAAGTCATAGAGGCGTGGGAGCACGGCGAGGACAAAAAATACATCCCCATCCGCATGAGATACGGCAAGCCGACGCCCGACTCGCTTATGACGGCGGAGCGGCTCGGCCTGCTGTCGCGGCATATCGGAAAGACGCTTACGGACATGGCGCGGCAGCTCAATTCCGGCAGCATTGCCGCCGATCCGTATTACCGCAGTCAGCAGGAGAATGCCTGCCTCAACTGCGACTACTTTGATGCCTGTCACTTCTCACAGGGCGAGAACGGCGAAAGCTGCCGCTTCCAGCAGAAGATACCGGCGGACAAGGTGATAGAGATGATGGAAGGGGAGGATGGCAATGGCTGAATTCAAGCCGACAGCGTCACAGGCGGCGGCGATAAGCGCGCGCGGGAGCGCGGTGCTGGTGTCCGCCGGCGCGGGCAGCGGCAAGACGCGCGTGCTCACGGAGCGCCTGATGGGCTATATAACCGACGCCGAGCACCCCGTCGATATCGACAGCTTCCTTATTATAACCTTCACGCGCGCCGCCGCGGGAGAACTGCGCGGGCGCATTATGGACGAGATAGCAAACGCGCTTGCCGCGGATCCCGGCAATAAGCGGCTGCGCCGCCAGAGCGCGCTGTGCCAGAAGGCGCAGATAGGCACGATACACAGCTTCTGCGCGGCGCTTCTGCGTGAGCACTGCCACGCCTGCGGCCTGCCGCCGCAGTTCAAGATCGCGGACGACGACCGCATCGCGGTGATGAAGTCGGCGGCGCTGGAGCGGGTGCTGGACAGGTACTATGAAAACGTGGACGCGCATCCGGGCTTCGTGCTGCTGGCGGACACCGTCGGCGCGGGGCGCGACGACCGCCGCCTTGGGACGCTGGTTCTGACGCTGCACGACAAGATGCAGTGCCATGCGCGGCCTGAGCAGTGGGCGGCGGAACAGGTGGCGCTGCTGGGCGAGACCGGAGACGACGCCGCGCAGACCCCGTGGGGGCGCGAGATAACCGGGCGCGTCAAGTCGATGACCGAATACTGGGCGGCGGAGCTTGAGCGCGTGCTGCAGGCGATAAGCGCGCAGGAGAAGATATCCGCCGCCTATACGGGCAGCATCGCCGCGACGGCGGATCAGCTCCGCGAGCTTCGGCGCTGCCTTGACCTCGGCTGGGACAGGGCGCGCGCCTGCCTGCCGATCACGTATCCGGCCTTGGGGCGGCTGGCGAAATCGCCTGACCCGGCGCTGTCGGAGCTTGCGAAAAATCGCCGCACGGCCTGCAAAAAGGCGACGGAGAAGATCGAGGACATGCTCTATTCCGACTCCGAAAAGCTCCTGAGCGAGCTTCGCCTGACCACCCCCGCCATGACGGCGCTGCTGGCACTGACGCTGGATTTCGCCGGGGAACTGACGAAGGACAAGCGCCGCGCGGGGCTTGTGGATTACGGCGACCTTGAGCATATCTCGGTGCGGCTGCTGACGAACGAGGACGGCAGCCCGTCCGCGCTGGCGCGCCAGCTCAGCGCGCGCTACACGGAGATAATGGTCGACGAATATCAGGACGTCAGCCGTGTGCAGGACGAGATATTCCGCGCCATATCCAAGGACGGGAAGAACCTCTTCATGGTCGGCGACGTGAAGCAGTCGATATACCGCTTCCGTCTGGCCGACCCCGGAATATTCACGGAGAAATATCTCAGCTACGCCGACTGTGATGCCGCTGCCCCCGGCGAGCCGCGGCGCATCATGCTGCGGGAAAATTTCCGCTCCCGGCGCGAGGTGCTGGACGCGGCGAACGCCGTGTTCGGGCTGTGCATGTCGCGCGAGCTGGGTGATATAGATTATGATGAGGCCGCGGCGCTCAAATGCGGAGCGAGCTATGAGGGAGAGGCTCCGAAGCCGGAGCTGCGGCTGATAGAGCTGCCGCGCGGCGGCGGGGATGAGGACAGCCCCGACAAGACCGAGCTTGAGGCGCAGTATATCGCATCGCGCATCCGCGAGCTGATAGACGCGCGCACCGAGGTGAGCGGCAGGGGCGGTATGCGCCCGCTGGAATACGGCGACATTGTGATTCTGCTTCGCTCGGCAAACTCGATCGGCGGCGTTTACAGAAACGCGCTGGTGCAGCAGGGCATCCCCGTTGCGTCGGTGCAGGGCGGTGGCTTCTTCACGTCGATAGAGATATCGACGATGATGTCGCTGCTGGCGGTCATAGATAACCCGTATCAGGACATTCCGCTCATCGCGGTGCTGCGCTCGCCGGTGTTCGGCTTCACGGCGGACGAGCTGTCCGCCATACGCGCCGCCGGTAAGCGCTGCGATTTCTACACGGCGCTGTGCGCTGCGGCGGAGACGGACGAGAAATGTGCGGGCTTTGTCAGAACGCTCGCCGGATTCCGCGCGGAAGCGCCGGATATGAGCACGGCGGAACTGACGTGGCGGCTCTGCGGGGAGCTGGATATGCTTGCGATATGCAGCGCCATGACGGACGGCGAGCAGCGCCGCGCGAATCTGCTGGAGCTTGTGGAGCTGTCGGAGCGCTTTGAGAGCAGCGGCTACCGCGGGCTGCACCGCTTTGTGCTGTGGCTTCGCCGTCTGGCCGAAAAGGGGCAGGAACCGGCATCGGGCGCGGCCTCCGCGTCGGCGGTGCAGATAATGTCGATACATAAATCGAAGGGGCTTGAATTCCCCGTGGTGTTCCTGTGCGACACCGCGCGGCGCTTCAATAAGCGCGACAGTCAGGACTCAGTGCTTGTACATCCGCAGCTCGGCCTCGGCCCGAAGCTGACGGACACGAAGCGGCGCATCGAGTACCCGACGCTGGCTCGCCACGCGATACGCCTGCGCCTTGAGCGGGAGACGCTTTCGGAGGAACTGCGGCTTCTGTACGTTGCATTGACGCGGCCGAAGGAGCGGCTGATCGTCACGGGCGTCGTGAAGGACGCGGAGAAGACGCTGGCGAAGGCGCGCGAAGCGGTCACGACGCCGATGGCGCCCGAAGTGCTGGCCTCGGCGCAGTCGATGCTGGAGTGGCTGATCTATTCCGCCATCGCCGACGGCGGGCGGCATATCGCCATGGAGACTGCGGAGCCCGCGGCAGCCGCGCCCGTGCGCGCGGCGGATATGCCGGTGGAGGGCAGCGACGAGGGAATAATCGCGGAGCTTGAGCGGAAGCTGAGCTTTGAATACCCGTATGCCGACGCGGTGCATCTCCCGTCGAAGGTCACGGCGACGGAGCTGAAGGGGCGGGACACCGCGGACGAGGACGCGCAGAGCGTCGCGCCGAAGCCCGCGCCAAGCTTCCGCACCCCGGACTTCGGCAAGGTGAACCGCCCGGCCACGGGCACGGAGCGCGGCGTGGCGACGCATCTGGTGCTACAATACATGGATTTCTCCAAAACCGGCAGCATCGCGGAGATAAACCGAGAGATCGCGCGGCTGGAGGCGGAAAGATTCATCACGCCGCGCGAGGCGGAGGCCGTCGACGCGGAGGCGATAGACGGACTGTTCCGTTCGCCGCTGGGGCGGCGTATGCTCGCGGCGAAGAATATGCGCAGAGAGTTCAAATTCTCGCTGCTGGTCGGCGCGGACGAGGTGTTCGGCGCGGCGGCGGGCGAGCAGGTGCTGCTTCAGGGCGTTGTGGACTGCTGCATCGAGGAGGACGGCGAGCTTGTGATAATAGACTACAAGACGGATCGCGTCCGCGGCGCCGCAGTCGAGCGGCGCGCCGAGACCTATGCCGGGCAGCTGCGCGCGTACGCCGCGGCGATGGAGCGCATAACCGGAAAAACGGTTCGGGAGTGCGCGCTGTATTTCCTCGCGGCGGGCAGGACTGTGACAGTCCCGCTGAAAACGCGGAAATCCGAGGAAAATTCTTAAAAATACTTGCATTGCGCGCCGCGCTGTGTTACAATCCTTTTTGCGTCTTGTAACTATGCGTTCGCGCACAATCAAGGCAGCACATGACGAGGAGACAGAACCATGAAGGAAGGAATCCATCCTAAGTACGAGCAGACCACTATCAAGTGCGCTTGCGGCGCCGTCATCGAGACCGGCTCCACCAAGAAGAACATCACCGTTGAAATCTGCTCCAAGTGCCACCCCTTCTACACCGGCAAGCAGAAGCTGGTCGACACCAGCGGCCGTGTTGATAAGTTCAACAAGAAGTACGGCATCAAGTAATTTGCTTATGACAAAGCCTGTGCACCGCACAGGCTTTTGTCATGCAGCTTGTCAAAAAAGTCCCGTACAGACTTTTTTGACAAGCTCCATCCGCCGAGCATTTTGATATTATCAAAATGCTGCTTCGCTCCAAAAGTCGTTGATATATCAAGACTTTTGGACGGCGGCTTATTGGATTTGAGGTGAGCCTTGCCCCCCTCAAGCTCCCCCTGCTGCTCTCTTATCTGTACTCTGCGGCATATTTTTGACAGTATATATGACATATACATCCGCTTATCAAAATATACAAACCGCGCCGGGCAAATTCATGCCCGGCGCATAAAATTTCACAAAACGTGAATTAGAGCAAATATTTATGCAAAATCCTCTTGACTTTATTGAATAATCCTGCTATTATTCAGCATGTCAAGTGAATATTAATTCATTGCCAATAATAAAAACAAAAAATCAAGCATGGGAAAGAGGATTTTGAAATGAAAAAGATAACCAAGCTCGTATGCATCATCATGTGCATCGCAATGGTCGCGGCGCTGTGCGCCTGCGGCAGCAGCGCATCCACCCCGTCCGCTTCCGACGCTCCCGCGTCCGAGCCGCAGAACGCACTTGAGAAGATCAAGGCCGACGGCGTTCTCACCGTTGCCCTGTCTCCGGACTTCTCCCCGATGGAGTTCGTTGACGCTTCCAAGTCCGGTCAGGATCAGTACGTCGGCTTCGACGTGTCCCTCGCAAAGTACATCGCCGAATACATCGGCGTTGACCTCTCCATCGAGGCCATGAACTTCGACGCCTGCCAGACCGCAGTCTACACCGCATCCGTCCCGATGTCCATCTCCGGCTACTCATGGACTGAGGAGCGCGCCGAGAACTACAACATCTCCGATTACTACTACGCCGGCGACAACGAGACCGAGCAGGTTCTCCTCATCCGCTCCGCGGACGCCGACAAGTACAGGGCAGCTGAAGATTTCGCGGGTCTTGACGTAGGCGCGCAGAACGCCTCCCTCCAGATGCAGCTCGTCACCGAGCAGCTTGCCGACGCTAACCCCATCACCATCGGCGACATCGGCACCGGCGTCCTCGAACTTCAGAACGGCAACATCGAGGCTCTTGCAGTTGCAAAGGGCAATGCCGACATGATAATCGCCTCCAACCCCGACCTCGTCATCTGCTCTTGGGAGTTTGACGTCAAGGCCGAGTACGAAGCAAACGTCGTTCTCGTGACCAAGGGCGAGGATGAGCTGCTTGCAGTCGTCAACGAGGCACTTGCAAAGGCATACGCCGACGGTCTGTACGGCGAGTGGTACGACGCGGCTGTCGAGTTTGCAAAGTCCGAATCCGCTACCGAGGTTTCCGTAGACTGAGCTTAACGCCAAGCATGATATTCCAGCGGGATACCCTGAGCATGAGGTATCCCGCTGGTTGCCCCATTTATAACACCTGACAGGAGTGGAAACATGACCTTCATCAGCTTTGATAATATAGTAAAGATACTTGCTAAATACTGGGATAAGTTCCTGATAGACGGCGTGGGCTACACGCTGCTGCTCTCCGCGATAACGGTTTTCTTCGGCGCGATCCTCGCGTCGCTGCTGGCGGGCATGAAGATGTCCCGCATCGCTCCGCTGCGCTGGCTCTCGGCGGCATACATAGAGATAATCCGCGGCACTCCCATGCTGCTCCAGCTGTATTTCTTCTATTTCGCGCTGCCGGGCCTTATCCCGGCGCTCAATAAGCAGAAGTTCCTGTGCATCGCCATTGCGCTTGTGTGCAACAGCGCGGCCTACGTGTCCGAGGTCATCCGCTCCGGCATCAAGTCCGTCGATGCGGGGCAGAGCGAGGCGGCGCGCAGCCTCGGCATGAGT
>CAVCWF010000204.1:749-3476 GCA_963605945.1 Lachnospiraceae bacterium | reverse complement strand
TGATAATATAGAACAGGCAGGGCGAATTGCCCTGCCTGTTTATGCGTTGTTATTGCTGTTTGCGGTGCGGTCTTTCTTTTCCACTCTGCTCGTGTCGTAACTCTGGAGACCCCTCAGTCGGCCTTACGGCCGACAGCTCCCCTAAGAGGGGCGCCAAGGGGGCGGTGCAGCCATTGCGCCAAGCCGAAAACTTTGCCGCGAAGCGCTGCCCCTATTAGGGGAAGTGGCGCGCAGCGCCGAAGGGGTCGCCGGTGTATAGTAAGTGCCATTGGTGAAAAGAAAATACAGCGTTACGACTGCGAGACGCCGCCTCCCACTACACCTTCACCTCCGCGGGCAACTCCTCGACCTCGGCGGCGGAGACCTCGAAGGCGGTGCGTTCCTCCGCGCCGTCCTCGCTGACCTTTATGTAGCGGCGGCTCTGGATGCGCCCCTCAAGCCGCAGCATCGTCCCCACGCCCCACTGCGCCGCCGACCGTGCCCGCGGCCCCCAGCAGATGCAGGGCAGATAGTCCGAACGCCCGTAGTGCCGGTTCACGGCGAGCATGAGGTCGCAGATGTCGCGCCCCATCGGCGTCGTGCGCAGGTTCGGCGGCTTACAGAGTGTGCCGCGCAGATAAACCTCGTTGCAGTCCGGCTCGTCGCAGAAGAACAGATCCTTTGCGAACACTGTGATCACAAGCTTTGCCCCGACGCCGCGGCGGTTGTTGAAGGTGCGCAGCTGCCCGACGACGCAGAGCTTTTCATGCTCCGCGGCCTCCAGCGCCGCGAGCTGCTCGGCGCGCACTATTATATTTATGCTGTCCGCCGCGCCCGACAGCCGCACGACCTCAAGCGGGAAGCAGTAAAAATCCTCACCGCGTGCAGAATGGGATAAAACTGGACGCCCCGCCATAGCGCCGACGAGCCGCGTGTAGTTGTTCTCGGTGTTCATGTCCATTCCGAAACCGTCCTTTTCGTTGAGATATTTCAATCTATTCACACCAGATACTTGAATATGCCTGAGAAAAAAGGTATAATACCGACAGTTTAGATTAAGGAGAAATATTATGGACATAAAAGACATTCTCGAAAAATGCGACCACACCCTGCTGCGCGTCGACTGCACAAGCGACGAGATCCGCAAGCTCTGCGATCAGGCGATGAAATACAACTGCGCGAGCGTCTGCATCCCGCCCTGCCATGTCGCGGGCGCGCGCCGCTACGTCGGCGATAAGCTCACCATCTGCACCGTCATCGGCTTCCCCAACGGCTACATGACCACCGCCGCCAAGGCGTACGAGGCCGCCGACGCCGTCCGCAACGGCGCGGAGGAGATAGACATGGTCATCAACGTCTCCATGGTCAGGGACGGCTGCTGGGAGGACGTCGCGCGCGATATCAGCGCCGTGCGCGAGGCTACCCGCGGCCATATACTCAAGGTCATAATCGAATGCTGCCTGCTGACCGAGGAGGAGAAGATAAAGCTTTGCCACATCGTCTCCGACTGCGGCGCGGACTTCATCAAGACCTCCACCGGCTTCTCCAAGGGCGGCGCTACCCGCGAAGACGTGGAGCTTATGCGCCGCGAGTGCCCCCCGACCGTGAAGGTCAAGGCCGCCGGCGGCATCTCCTCGCTTCAGGATGCCGAGGACTTCATCAACCTCGGCGCAGAGCGTCTCGGCACCAGCCGTATCGTCAAGCTCGCAATGGAGCTTGAGAAGGCTGAGGGCGCGCCGAACGAGAATTATTGAGCGATATGCAGGATAATTTCGACAATAACGGCAATAAAAAATACCGCGTGACCAAGCGCCCCGGCAAGGCAAGCGGCGCCATGAGCGCGGTAGTCGGCGGTATATTCGTGCTGATCGGCATATTAGTGGCCATCCCGACCTTCGGCGCGTTCGGCATACTCTGGACGCTGATGGCCGCCGCAATGTGCGGCTATGGGATATATTCGGCGTTCGGGAAGCACTATGTAGGCCCGGAGATAACGATCGAGTCCGGTTCGGCGGAGCCGCAGCCGAACGACACAGGAAGCCGTCTGGAAAAGCTTCAGCAGCTGTATGACTCCGGGCTTATCAGCCAAGACGAATACGAGGCCAAGCGTAAGGAGATCATCGCAGAGTTGTAGACAGCAGGCGGCACAGGCCGAGACCGGGGACGGAGAGCAGCAGCCACATCAGGAAAAACTGCGGGCATATCTGTCCCCAAAGGTTTCCGGGCAGGGAAGAGTAGTCCCATACCTGCCACTTCAGAATTATGTTAACCAGACAGCCGGTGACGAACTCGACCGCCGTTATGACGCAGGCGCTGAGCAGGCATTTCCACGGGAACGAGAGCGCAGAGAGACTGATGTGATACATCAGCGCAAAGCACGCCCCGCCGCACAGGAGCATCGACCAGTGCGTCCAGCCGCGCCACAGCAGCTCTATCAGGCCGTACAGCAGCCCGCCCGTGACATAAACCGCGATCATTTCCATCGTATCAACTCCGTATCAGCTCGGTGTGACCCGGCGAGGGGCGGTTTTCCGCCCATGCGCATAGTTTTCCCGCGGGCGGTATATTTATCCGCGGGAGGACGTAAAATTAATTCGGAAAAATCGTGAAAAACTGTTGACATATCGCGGTTTTGCTGGTATAGTAACTAGGCTAAAACAAAGAAGGTACGGCATCTCCGGCCTCACCCGGCGGCATCTGGCCAGCCGAGGTAAATAAGAGCAGCGGCCTTATGGGGCTAAATGTTGT
>CAVCWF010000204.1:0-739 GCA_963605945.1 Lachnospiraceae bacterium | reverse complement strand
CCAATCCCCCCGTGTGTAAGATCATGGACTATGGTAAGTTCCGTTTCGAACAGACGAAGAAGGAAAAGGAAGCCAAGAAGAATCAGCGTGTCATCGAGATCAAGGAGATCCGTATGTCTCCCGGTATCGACACCAACGACTTCAACACGAAGCTCCGCAACGGACAGAAGTTCCTCTCCGACGGTGACCGTGTGAAGGTATCTGTGCGCTTCCGCGGCAGGGAGATGGCTCATACCGAGATAGGTGAGGTGCTTTTGCGCGACTACGCAGACAAGTGCGCGGAGATCGCCGTGCTTGACAAAGCGCCGAAGCTTGAGGGCAGGAACATGTCCATCTTCCTCTCCCCGAAGCCCGTCACCCCGCCGAAAAAGCCGGCAAAGCCCAAAGCTCCCAAGCCCGCCCCCGCAGCGGAAGAATAATCAAGTTTACAACAGGCCAGCCTGTTAAACCCAGTTACGGAAGGAGAAAATATCATGCCCAAACTGAAGACCCATAGCGGTGCCAAGAAGAGATTCAATCTCACCAAGACCGGTAAGGTAAAACGCGCACATGCTTTCAAGAGCCATATCCTCACCAAGAAGGACACCAAGCGTTGCCGTCGTCTGCGCAGCGAAGCATATGCAGACGTCACCAACGAAGCAACCATCAAGAAAATGATTCCTTACAAATAAGGATAGTCGTTAAATAGGAGGATAATCAAATGGCAAGAGTTAAAGGCGCAATGATGACCCGCAAGCAC
>CAVCWF010000203.1:0-8181 GCA_963605945.1 Lachnospiraceae bacterium | reverse complement strand
CCTCTGCATCTATCCTCGCGGTCTCTGCTGCAGCGGCATCCGGCGGCAGACTGCGCAGACGCCCCCTCGTGTAGGGGATGATGCAGTAGGTGCAGAAATTGACGCAGCCGTCCTGAATCTTCAGCATGGCGCGTGTGCGCCCGGCGACGGCTCCGGCGGGGAGCTGCTCGAACACGCGGCGCTTGAACGGCTCGTCGATGCTGGTGCTGTGCTCGCCCGTACCGAGCGCGTTTTCGAGCGCGGCCACCATGCCCGCGTGGTCGTTCGAGCCGAATATTACGTCCGCTCCGGTCTTTGCGACGGCGTCCGGGTCGAGCTGCGAATAGCAGCCGCAGACCGCGATTACCGCGCCGGGGTTCTCGTCGCGCAGACGGCGGATGGTCTGGCGCGATTTGCGCCCGCTCTCGGCGGTGACGGCGCAGGTGTTCACGATGACGGCGTCGGCGATCTCGCCGGGGGCGGCAAGCTCGTGGCCGTGCTCAAGCAGCATTGTTTCCATGGCCTGCGTCTCATACTGGTTGACCTTGCAGCCAAGAGTGGATATAATATATTTCATATTCGTCTCCTGATATAAAGAATAAGGAAGTTTTTCTGATGGAAGCTGTACACGAACATTATCTTGACAACGCCGCGACAACGATGGTGTGCGCCGAGGCGGCAGCCGCCGCAGCCGACGCGATGCTGCGCTGCTACGGCAACCCAAGCTCCACGCACACGAAGGGGCGCGAGGCCAAAAAGCTGCTGGACAAATGCCGCAAGCAGGTCGCGGACGCGCTGGGCTGCGCCCCCGCGGAGCTGTATTTCACATCCTGCGGCTCCGAGAGCGACAACTGGGCGCTGCTGTCCGGCGCGGAGTATATGAAGCGGCGTGGCAGGCATATAATCAGCTCGGCCGTCGAGCATGACGCGATACGCAAGTCGCTCGACGAGCTGGAGAAGCGCGGCTTTGAGGTGACGCGGCTGAAGCCGGACGCGAGCGGCGCGATCCCGGTGCAGTCGGTCGTCGGCGCGCTCCGTGATGATACTATACTCGTTTCGCTGATGATGGTCAATAACGAAACCGGCGCGGTGACGGATATTTCCGCCGTTTCGCGTGAATTGAAGCGCGCGGGCTCGCAGGCGCTGCTGCACACGGACGCCGTGCAGGGCTTTATGAAGGTGCCGTTCCGGGCGAAAACGCTGGGCGCGGACATGATAAGCATCAGCGGGCACAAGATCCACGCCCCGAAAGGCATCGGCGCGCTGTACATACGCGCGGGGCTGAAGCTGAAGCCGTTCATCGTGGGCGGCAGTCAGGAGAGCGGAATGCGCGCGGGGACTGAGGCCATGCCGCAGATCGCGGCCTTCGGCGCGGCAAGCGAGATCGCGTGCGCCGGGATGAAGGAGAATATTGCGCGCATGGCGGCGCTGCGCGAGCGCGCGGTGAGCCGTCTGGAGCGGGATATTCCGGAGCTGCGGGTCATATCCTCGGCGGACAGCGCACCGCATATTCTGAGCATATCGCTGCTCGGCTGGCGCAGCGAGGTGCTGATGAACTATCTGGAGGCGCGCGGGGTGTATGTTTCGCGCAGCTCCGCGTGCAAGAAGGGCGGGCGAAGCCACGTACTGGAGGCCGTGGGGCTTGACGCGAAGACCATCGACGGCGCGATACGCGTCGGCCTGTCGCGCCTCACGACGGAAGAGGACATCGACGCCCTGTGCAGCGCCCTGCGCGCCGCGCACGATACCCTCGCGCATAGGTGAGGGATAGGACGCGGGGCGGTGGATTCGCGGGACGGCACATAGGCCGTCCACTATGGCATGATTTTTACTGCATACTTTCTTTTCCACTCTGCTCCAGTCTCCCCTCTGGCGACCCCTTCGGCGCTAGCGCGCCACTTCCCCTAGAAGGGGCAGCGCTCCGCGGCAAAGATTTGGGACTGGCGCATTGGTTTTGCCGTCCCCCTTGACGCCCCGCTTAGACAGTGCAGCGTCGTTTCGCCGCACCACTTGGCGCCCCTTTTAGGGGAGCTGTCAGCGAAGCTGACTGAGGGGTCGCCAGTGTATAGAAAGTGCCATTAGGAAAAAGACACGGCAATGTAAAGCCCCCCTCTGTCATTCCGAGACCAGTTCGCAAACTGGTCGTGGGAATCCGCTTCTCCTTGGGGCAGCAGTATGTTCCAGTGCAGTGTAAAAAGGAGAAACGGATTGCCACGTCGCTTCGCTCCTCGCAATGACATGGTTGTTTAAGTCTAGCGCGGCAATTTGTCATCGCCCCACCTCTCCCTCCCCCCCATCCCCGCAAATTTCTGTTGAAGTCTCACAAAAATGGTGTATAATATCTGGCAGAAATAACAATTACAGGAGGCTGTATTCCTATGATAAAAGTTGATCTCTCAGGCGCGGAAAAATTCTTCGCCGAGGGCGGCCCGGACTACGCCGCCGCCGCGAAGGCGCACGAGACCCTCGCCGGCCGCACCGGCGCGGGCGCGGACTTCACCGGCTGGCTCGAACTGCCGCAGCGCATCCGCGACGGCGAGCTGCCCGCGATCCTTGACGCCGCACGGCTCATCCGCAGCCGCTCCAAGGCGCTGGTCGTCATCGGCATCGGCGGCTCCTACCTCGGCGCGCGCGGCGCGATAGAGCTGCTCAAGCCCATCCCCGGCAAGGACGACCCGCGCGTATTCTTCGTCGGCAACGGCCTGTCCGCCGACGCGCTGTGCGACACGCTCGACCAGCTCGGCGACATGGACTTCGACGTTAACGTCATCTCCAAGTCCGGCACGACGCTTGAGCCTGCCGTCTCCTTCCGCATATTCCGCGAGCTGCTTGCCAAAAAATACGGCGCGGACGCCGGAAAGCACATCTTCGCCACGACCGACGCACACCGCGGCGTGCTCAAATCCCTCGCCGATGCCGAGGGCTGGACGAGCTTCGTCGTGCCCGACGACGTGGGCGGCCGCTTCAGCGTGCTGTCCGCGGTCGGCCTGCTGCCGATGGCCGTCGCCGGCATCGACGTGGAGCGCGTCATAGACGCCGCCATTGCGGAGCTGCGCGCGCTCGACCTGCGCTCGCCCGAAAACCCCGCATGGCAGTACGCCACCGCGCGCCAGAAGCTCTATTCTCAGGGCTACGGCGTCGAAATCCTCGCAAGCTACGAGCCGAGCTTCCGGTTCATGGCCGAGTGGTGGAAGCAGCTCTACGGCGAGAGTGAGGGCAAGGACGGCATCGGCATCTTCCCCGCCTCCGTCGAGTTCACCGCCGACCTGCACTCCATGGGTCAGTACATTCAGGAGGGGCCGCGGATGCTGATGGAATCCGTTGTGCGCTTTGCGCGTAGCCGCCGCAGCTTCACCGTGCCCTATGAGAGCGCGAACGCCGACGGGCTGAACTATATCGCGGGGCGCGACCTCGCCGACGTCTGCCGCACGGCAGCGGACGCGGTCAAGGAAGCCCACATCTCCGGCGGTGTGCCGAACCTCGTCATCGAGGTTCCGGAGCGCAATGAGGAGGGCTTCGCGGCGATGGTGTGCTTCTTCGAGATGGCCTGCGGCATATCCGGCTACATGTCGGGCGTGAACCCGTTCAACCAGCCCGGCGTCGAAGCCTACAAGAAGAACATGTTCCGTATGCTCGGCAAGCCCGGCTCGGTGTGATAATCTAACAAACCAAACGGCGCAGATAAAACCTGCGTCGTTTTTTTATCCTTGCCCGGCACGGTGCGAGATGGTATTCTATCAGAGAGGTGAACGACATGACCGAGAAGCTATATTATCTTGACAGCCACATGTTTGAATTTGAGGCCGAGGTGCTGGAGTGCCGCGAGCTTGAGCGCGGCTGGGGCATCATCCTCGACCGCACAGCCTTCTTCCCGGAGGGCGGCGGCCAGCCCGCCGACACCGGCGTCATCGGCGACGCCGCCGTGACCGACGTGCAGGAGCGCGGCGGCGAAATCATACACTACACCGACTCCCCCGCCGTGCCGGGGCGTTATTCCTGCCGCATCGACCGCGAGCAGCGCCTACGCCGTATGCAGAACCACTCCGGCGAGCACATAGTCTCCGGCCTTGTGCATAATATTTACGGATACGAAAACGTCGGCTTCCACATGAGCGCCGAGTGCATGACCATCGACTTCAGCGGCGAGCTTGACTGGGCACAGCTCATGTACATAGAGCGCCGCGCGAACGAGGCAGTGCGCGCCGACCTGCCGGTCAGGGCATGGTTCCCGGAGCCGGACGAGCTTGCACGGCTGAGCTACCGCAGTAAGCTGGAGCTGACCGAGGACGTGCGCATCGTCGAGATCGGCGACATTGACCGCTGTGCCTGCTGCGCGCCGCACGTCGCGCGCACGGGCGAGATCAGCGTGATAAAGATATTCACCTGCGAGCGGCACCGCGGCGGCGTGCGTGTGACGCTGCTGTGCGGGATGGACGCACTGGACGACTACCGCCGCCGGCAGGACAGCGCCGCCGAAATATCCCAGCTCCTCAGCGTCCCGCGCGGTGAGATCGCCCCGGCGGTGCGGCGGATTCTGGACGAGCAGGCGCGGCTCAAAGAGCGCTTTGCCGAGACGAGCCGGGAGCTTGTCGCGGCGCGCGCCGCGGCGCAGAGCTTCACCGACGGCAACATCTGCGTCTTCGACTCAACTCTTGACGACATCGCCCTGCGCGAGCTTGTGAACCTGCTGATGGAAAAATGCACGGGCTTCGCCGCGGCCTTCTCCGGCAGCGACGCGGCGGGCTACAAATATATCATCGGCAGCCGCCATATCGACCTGCGCAAGGCCGCGCGCGATATCAACGCCGCCATCGGCGGCAGAGGCGGCGGCAGACCCGAAATGATACAGGGCAGCGCCTCGGAAACTAAGGAAATAATACAAAAATTTGTAGAAAATGCTCATGTTTAGACAGCTTTCAATAAATTGTATAGTGTTTTTTGTTCATAATCTATTAAAAGTTAATTGACAATTATATGACGTTTTGTTAGAATATTGCTGTGATAGTGGGCGCCCTGCGCCTAATTTGGAAACAAAAATATGGAGGGTTATCTGTGAAAGATCTCAAGCATCTTATCTACTTTGAGAATCTGCTTCAGGAAGCCAACAACGATCTTGTCAAGCAGGCCAAGGCCGAGGGCAAGCGCGCTATCGGCTACACCTGCTACTTCATGCCTGAAGTTCTTCTCGACCTGCCCGGCTGCTTCTCCGTACGTCTGAGAGCGCCGCGCTGCACTTCCCCCGACATCGCCACTTACTACATGTCTTCCCGCGTCTGCCACTATGCGCGCAGCCTGCTGGAGCGTGCGCTTGAGGGCGGCTTCAACTTCCTTGACGCCCAGATGGCGACCGAGACCTGCACCGGCACCTGCCGCTTCCAAGAGCATCTTCAGCAAAAGCACCTTGACTCCGTCAAGGACAT
This sequence comes from Lachnospiraceae bacterium, assembly GCA_963605945.1. Classification (GTDB taxonomy): domain Bacteria; phylum Bacillota; class Clostridia; order Oscillospirales; family Oscillospiraceae; genus Limivicinus. Next base: position 2,782 of record CAVCWF010000203.1, on the reverse strand, counting down.
GCGCATCATCGACAACGATGATTTCTTCTGCGAATTCTCCGACGTTCCGTTCAAGAACAACGAGAACGGCTTCCAGCACTTCCGCGGCCAGCTTCAGGCGCACGTGCTTGAGCCGCTGCACGAGCACTTCGGCATCGACATCTCCAACGAGGCCATTATGAAGGCCGTCGAGCAGCACAACGAGGTCTGCCGCCTGATAAACGAGATCGGCGACTACCGCAAGCTTGATAACCCCACCATCACCGGCTATGAGTTCCATGTCATCCAGCTCGTAACCCTCGTCTGCCCGAAGGAGCTTATCCTGCCCTACCTGCGCGAGACCGCCGAGGAGCTCAAGACCCGTGAGTCCGATATGAAGTGGCCGTTCCGCTGCAAGGTCGTTCTGGCCGGCTCCGAGAATGACGACCCCGACTTCACCAAGCTCATCGAGAGCTGCGGCGCAGAGGTCGTGTGCGACCGCTACTGCTACGGCGCGGTCGAGAGCCGTATCCCCATCGAGATCAAGGAAGGCGACGATCCTCTCTACGTCATCGCCCGCCACTACCTCGAAACCTCCAACTGTCCGCGCTTCATGCCGCAGGACGAGATGCGCGCAAGAAAGAGACGCATCGCCGACCTCGCCAAGGAATACCACGCCGACGGCGTCATCGTCGCGTCCAACAAGTTCTGCGAGTACTGGAGCTATGAGCGTGTCATCGACACGGTCGTTCTCCCGCGCGACTTCGGTCTGCCCGTGTGCTCCATCGAGAAGGAATACATAAACTCCGCTTCCGGTCAGCTCCGCACCCGCTTCCAAGCATTCGTCGAGAGCGTCGAGATCAAGAAGATCCAGGAGGGCAAGTAATATGGATATCAAGAAAACACTTAAAGATTTCTGGTACGGCAAGCCCCACGGCGAGCGCCGCCTCGGCGAGCTCTATGAGGACAAAACCGGCCTTTACAAGCACAGAGAGTGGCGCGGTGTCAAGGACACCATGTACTACTTCTACAACATCTGGCTCTACAACTACATCCACATGGTAGCCGACGTTATGAAGCTCGGCGGCGTTGTCAACTTCGCCAAGGGCGTGTGGCGCTACCGCTGGGTCGGCCAGACCTATCTGCCCGTTCTGCACTGGTTCGACCGCGGCATGGAAGGTATGCGCGGCGAGGCTCTGAAGGCCTCCGCATGGCACTACCGCGGCATGGTCAACGCGACCATCACCCAGTTCCAGCACATGTTCGTCGCCGACACCAGACTCCACGGCGGCAAGCAGAACAAGGCTTACAAGCACACCATCGCTCACAACGAGACCGTCTGGGGCGGCATCTTCTACCCGTGGTCCGACAAGTTTGAGAACATCCCCATGGAGATGATCCCCTACTTCGTCACCTGCCATGTCAACAGCCACACCGTTCTCAACTACATCGACGCAGTGCAGTCCATCGGCCTGCCCGGCGACCCCTGCCCGATGTGCCAAGCCGAGGCCGGCATCTTCGTTCAGGACGACGTTCCCGATTACGCGCCTCTGGTCATCACCTGCAACGAGGCCTGCGACGCTTCCGTCGCCACCTCCGTGCTTCAGGACTGGTTCTTTGACAAGCCCCTCTTCGCGCTGCCCATGCCCATGCTCTTCGATGATCCTCTGGTCAAGAAGCACTGCATGAACGAGATCGAAGAGTGCTGGAAGTTCATCGAGGAGCAGACCGGCGTTCCCTTCAACTGGAACGTTCTCGTCGAGCGTCTTGAGGCTCAGAACAAGCTGCAGGAGTTCGAGTGGGAGAAGTGGGATGTCGCTGCAAAGACCGACTACTACCCCGTCAACGGCGTCGCTCAGGCTCTGTACCGTATCTACCAGTCCCAGTACGGCGACCGTCCCATCTGGCACGAGGTCGACGGCAAGGTCCGCAAGATTCTCAACAAGTGCGTCGAGAAGAAGATCAACTCCTTCCCGCAGACCCGCCACAGAGTCATCGCATGGTCCTGCGCTCCGCTGTACTACTCCAACTGGTGCACTTGGGCTTACAACTGCTGGGGTCTGAACGTCATCATCAACATGGACTCCCTCATGTTCAACATGACCATCCGTACCGATTCCTACGATCACACCCTCGAAGACATGGCTCAGTACCACATGTGGGCTCCGATGCGCCGTATGGCCGTCGGCGGCATGAAGCACTTCTTCGAGCTGTGGGAGTACAAAGAGAAGTTCAACTGCGACATGGTCATGATGTACGACCAGCTGCAGTGCAAGGGCGCACAGGGTCTGCACGGCCTGTTCGAGGATGAGTTCCGCGACAGGAACATCCCCGCTATCTGGATGCCGCACGCTCTGCCCGACAGCCGCACCGTCTCCAGAATGGAGATCCGCCGCATCATCAACGACTACATGACCACCGTTATGCACGAAGAGCCGCTGGATCCGTCTCTGCTTGACTTTGACGACTCCATGACTTGGTAATTAGGAGGAAGATTTAATGAAAAAGTGCAAGAAATGCAAGCTCGGCAAGTTCCTCGGCAAGCTCATCGGCATCGCCGTCGTTGCCAATGTGGCTCTGTTCGCAGTGTTCTTCTTCGATCTTGACGGTAAGCTCCTCTTCAACGTTGTCGAGCCGTTCCTCAAGAAGCACTATGACAACATGCCGCGCAAGGACGTCCTCAAGGCTCCTTACGACGTAAACAAGTACCCGAAGTACGAGTACTGAGTTGATCTCAAATTCAAATAATATAAAATATATTTGGAGGCGTACATAATGAAATACTTTGGCGGCTGCGACGTAGGCTCCACCTACACAAAGGCAG
>CAVCWF010000202.1:0-9006 GCA_963605945.1 Lachnospiraceae bacterium | reverse complement strand
AAAAAGTTGGGTCTCGCTGCGCTTACCCGCTTACCCCAACTTTTATTTTAGAACCGAAATAGCGTCGGAACGCAAGTTCCGGCGCTATTTTTATGCCTAAGTTTGGGACAAGACGCATATATTCTACTGATATGAAAAACATGGAGGTGGAGATATGCCGTATGAAAGTTTGCCGCCGAAAACCGAGTGCGCGCACAGCGTGAGCATCGAAGGCCGGGAAAAGATGAAGATACAGGGCGTGGACGACGTGTCCGGCTTTGACGAGAATATGGTCGTGCTGTGCTCGTCGCAGGGGGATATCACCGTGCGCGGACAGGGGCTGCATATAGAGCGCATAGACCTTGACGTGGGCTGCCTTGAGCTGCACGGGCATATTCAGGAACTGAGCTACGACGAACCCGCGCCCAGCGGCGGCTTCTGGTCGAAGCTGTTCGGCTGAGGTGGAGGTGAACATAGGCGCGCAGAGCTGCGCGCTCCTGATCGCGCACGGCGGAGGCTGGCTTCTGGGGCTGCTGTACGATCTGCTTCGCCCGCCGCGGAGACGCATGGGTAGGGGACTTGCCGCACTGCTGGACATACTGTTCTGTGCTGCGGCGGGGGCGGCGGCCTTCCTGTTTGCGATGAGTGCCGGCAACGGGCGGCTCGGATGCTGGGAGCTGCTGGCGGCGCTGTGCGGATTTTTGCTGTACCAGTATACGCTCAGCCGCATTTTTGAGCCGGTCGCTGACAAGATTTTCGGCTTTTTCTGCCGGATCGCGCGGCGCGGCAAAAGTTTTACAAAAAAAGTTTGTAAAACCGCAAAATTTTACTTCCAAAAATCAAAAGAATGTTTTATTATAAAGGATGAAAAATGAACACGAAAGAGCGAATATTGCAGATAGTCGCGGTCGCGCTGCTGGCCTATGCGCTGTGGAGCTTTGCGTCCGTGCAGCTGGAGCTGAAGCGGGCGGATATGCGTTCGACAGAGCTGGACGCGCAGCTTGCGGAGCTTCAGCGACAGAACGCGGAGCTTACGGAAAAACAGGCGCACAGCCGTGACGACGCGACCATCGAGAGTATTGCCCGCGAACGGCTTGGGCTTGTGATGCCGGGCGAGATCGTATTCTATTTTATATCAGACAGAGAGGATTAATTTATGGCGCTGGAAGTTGGGGCTATCCTTGAGGGTAAGGTAACTGGGATAACGAAGTTTGGCGTTTTTGTGGCGCTGCCTGAGGGTAAGAGCGGACTTGTGCACATCTCCGAGGTCGCAAACGCGTTTGTGAGTGACATCAATGAGCACGTCCAGATGGGGCAGACGGTGAAAGTGCGCGTCCTGAACATTACGGACGACGGCAAGATAAACCTTTCCATAAAACGCGCGCAGGATATGCCGCAGCGTCAGAACTATTCGGAGCGGCCTCAGCGGCCCAGAGCCGCTCATACGGAGCGCCAGCCTGAAAATCGCGGCACGGTGAATCCGCCGTCGGCGGATCAGAGCTTTGAGGACAGACTGAAGAAGTTCATGCAGGAGTCCGACAGCCGCATCGCGGATAACCGCATGTATTCCGACCGCAAGCAGCGCGGCCGCAGAAGAGGATAAATCAATCGCCGGTACTTTGTACCGGCGATTTTGTCATTATATATTCCGTTCGGGGATCAGATAGATGAACACCAGCGAGCTGAGGAGCAGGGCGTAGGGGTAGAACAGATTCGGGATTATCTCGAACGCGGAGACCTCGTAGCCCAGCACGGCGGCCTGAGATATGGCGACGAGCATCTGCGCGCCGTAGGGGATGATGCCCTGAAAAACGCAGGAGAAGGTGTCGAGCAGGGAAGCGGTCTTGCGCGGCGAGACACCGTAATCCTCGGCCATCTCCTTGGCGATGGGGTTTGCCATGACGATAGCGACGGTATTGTTTGCGGTTGCGATGTCCATTGCGCCGACGAGAAGACCCATGCCGAGCTGGCCGCCACGCTTGCCGCGGAACACCTTCTTGATGCCGTAGAGCAGCGCGTCGAAGCCGCCGTGCTCGCGGATGAGGGCGCATATCGCGGCCACGAGGATCGCAACCATGGTGGTCTCAAACATGCCGGACGCGCCGGCGCCCATGTTGACGAGCAGGTCTGTTGCGGCGGTGGCGCCGGTTGCAAGCATGATTATCGCGCCGGAGACTATGCCGACGAGCAGGACGACAAACACGTTGATGCCCGCGATGCCGCCGATGAGGACGAGAACGTAGGGGATGATTTGGATAAGATTGTAGCCCGGCAGCTCCGCGGGATGCACGTCCGCGCCGAGCGTGAGGACGAGGATGAGCGCCAACGTCACAAGCGCGGCGGGCAGCGCGATCCAGAAGTTCTCGCGGAATTTATCCTTCATCGCGCATCCCTGACCGTTGCAGGCGGCGATGGTGGTGTCAGAAATGAAGGAGAGATTGTCGCCGAACATCGCTCCGCCCATGACGGTTGCGATGCACAGCGGGAGGCTGTACCCCGAAGCGGCGGCTATCGGCAGCGCGATGGGGACGATGAGCGTGATGGTGCCGACGGAGGTGCCCATCGCGGTGGACACAAAGCAGCTTATCACGAACAGCACCGCCACGGAATACTTCGACGGGATTATTGACAGCAGGAAATACGCGACGCTCTCCGCGCTGCTGCGGCCGACGACGCCGACAAATATTCCGGCGGCCATGAATATAAGTATCATGGTGACGATGTTCTTGTCACCGATGCCCTTGCCCATAAGCTCAAGCTTTTCATCGAAGCTCAGGGCGCGGTTTTGCAGGCAGGCGACGAGCAGCGCGACGAGGAACGCCACGACGATGGGTATCTTATAAAAGCCCATGCTGATTTTCAGCACGTACTCGAAAACTATGCCGAGGCCGAGATATATGACCAGAAATACGCCTATGGGCAGAAGCGCGATAGTGTTGCCTTTTTTCATGCCTTCTCCTCCGTATGCGAAAACGCTCCCGTCCTGCTGATAAGGACGGGAGCGATGCGCATTTATTGTGCTTTCTTCCTTTAGCGTATTAAGTTTATCGTATATTACGTGCCATGTCAAGCGCGATCACACCACTTTTTTAAGCCGCGGCTTGCCGTCCTCAATCACGGCCTCAAGGCTGTCCCCGGCGCGGACGCTGCCGTCGAGCAGCAGCTCCGCCGCGGCGTCCTCAATGTTCTGCTGAAGGGCGCGCCGAAGCGGACGCGCGCCGAAGTTTTCGTCATAGCCCGCGGCGGCAAGCCATTTCGCAGTCTCCTCAGGCACGTTCAGCGCGACGCCCAGCTTATCGAAGCGCTGTCCAAGCTCGGCGAGCATGGAGCGCGTTATGCTGAGCATCTCGCTGTCGCCGAGGCGGTGGAACACGATGGTTTCATCCACGCGATTGAGAAACTCCGGGCGGAAGGTCGCTTTCAGCTCGTCCATGACCTGACGGCGCATCTCCTCCTCACTGCGCTGGGGCTCATAGCCGAAGCCGAGGCGCTGCTTCTTGTCGGTTATGGCCTTGGCGCCGACATTCGATGTCATAACGACGACGGTGTTGCGGAAGTCCACGCGCCGCCCGGCGGAGTCGGTCAGGTGCCCGTCGTCCATGATCTGGAGCAGTATGCTCCACACGTCCTCGTGCGCTTTCTCGATCTCGTCGAACAGCACGACAGACCACGGCTTGCGCCGCACCTTCTCGGTGAGCTGGCCGCCGTCCTCGTAGCCGACATAGCCGGGAGGGGAGCCGATCAAACGGCTGACGGAGTGCTTCTCCATGTATTCCGACATGTCGATCCGTATCATCGCGTTCTCGTCGCCGTAGACGGTCTGCGCCAGCGCGCGGCACAGCTCAGTTTTGCCGACGCCGGTCGGGCCAAGGAACAGGAAACTGCCCACCGGGCGCTTCGGATCCTTCAGGCCGATGCGGCTGCGGCGTATCGCCCGCGCCACGGCCGAGACGGCCTCGTCCTGCCCGACAATGCGCTTTTTCAGCTCTGCTTCAAGATCGCGCAGACGCGCCGACTCGTCCTCGTCGATGCCCGTGACGGGGATGTCCGTCCACATGGAGACGATTTCCGCTATGTCGCCGCTGCGCAGCACACCGCTTTTGCGCGAGACGTGCAGCCCTGCCGCCGCTTCGTCGAGCAGGTCGATGGCCTTGTCGGGGAGAAAACGGTCGTTTATATAGCGCACAGACAGCTCGTAGGCGGCGTTTATTGCGTCGTCGCTGATTTTGAGCTTGTGGTGCTGCTCCAGAGCGGGGCGCAGACTGCGGAGCATTTCAAGGGTTTGCGCCCGGTCAGGCTCCGCGACGTGTACGGGCTGAAAGCGGCGCTCCAGCGCGGCGTCCTTCTCAATGTGGCGGCGGTATTCCTCCGGGGTCGTGGCTCCGATTATCTGCACCTCGCCGCGGCCAAGCGCGGGCTTGAGGATGTTCGCCGCGTCGATAGCGCCCTCGGCGCTGCCAGCGCCGATTATCGTGTGCAGCTCGTCGATGAACAGTATCACGTCCCCCGCGCGGCGGACGTCCTTCAGGACGGATTTTACGCGTTCCTCAAAGTCGCCGCGATACTTTGTCCCCGCCAGCATGGCCGGGATGTCTAGGGAGACAATTCGTTTTCCGGCAAGCTCTGCCGGAGCCTGCCCGCGCGCGACCTGCATCGCAAGCCCCTCGGCCACCGCCGTCTTGCCGACGCCCGGCTCGCCGACGAGCACGGGGTTATTCTTCGTGCGGCGGCTGAGTATCTGCACGGCGCGCTGGATCTCGCTGCCGCGGCCGACCACGGGGTCTATCTTGCCGCACATTGCCATCTCGGTCAGGTCACGGCTGTATTGGTCGAGTATTTTCGTCTCGGCGCGGCGCAGACTGCCGTGCGCGGTGCCGGTCTGCGCGCGGCCATGGGAGGACGGATTTCCGAATACGTCCATGATGTCGCTGTATATGTCGTTTATATCTATGCCCAGCTCGTCCAGAATACGCACCCCGCCGCAGCTTGACTGGCGCAGGATGCCGAGCAGCAGGTGCTCGGTGCCGATGTAGTTCTGGCCGAGCGCTTCGGCCTCGGCGGCGGCACGCTCGAACGCCTGTTTTGCCCGCAGAGTCAGCCGGTGCTCAGGCGCGGAGGGCGCGCCGGTGCCGTCAAGCGCCGTGATGGCCTTCCGCAGTGCGCTTTCGGTTATACCGCGGCGGCGCAGCACCCGCGCGCCGACTCCGGAGTCCTCCAGCAGGATGCCGAGCAGCAGATGCTCCGTGCCGACATAGCTGTGCCCCATATTGCCCGCGGCGGCTCCCGCCTTTTCGATGGCGTATTCCGCCCGCTGAGTGAATTTCTCGTTGCTTCTCATCTGGACATACCCTCCCGTTCATGGACTTTTTCATTGATTATCGCCCATTTCGGGCGCTGAAAAGCACGAAACGTTTCCGTTTCCAAAAAATTATTGCCATGTTAACAAAGAAATATATTCCGGTCATAATTTTTTAATTGATTTTTGTAAGATATGTGTTACAATGACAGTGCAATGGCCGAAAGGTCAAATACATAACGGAGGTAACATCATGGCTTTTGTTATTACTGACGAGTGCCTGTCCTGCGGTTCCTGCGCAGCACAGTGTCCTGCAGAGGCGATCGATATGGGCGATCTTCACTACGAGATCGACGCCGACAAGTGTCTGGAGTGCGGCGCATGCGCAGCCCAGTGCCCTGCCGAGGCTATCGTTGCCGAGTAATCTGTTCAAATAGATCAGGGGGCGATGTATATCGCCCCCTGATCTATTTTAATATGAACTATTGGAGGAATAACAATGCCGCAGTTTGAAAGCCTGTGGGCGGGAGGCCCGGTGTTCGCGCAGGCGGAGCATTTCCGCATGGGAACGGACAGCATACTGCTTGCGCATTTTGCGGCGGCGCGCGGGCGGAACGTGATAGATCTGGGCTGTGCATCGGGCATCATAGGGGTGCTCATGCTCGCAAACGCCCCCAAGCTGCACGTGACGGGGCTGGAGATAGTGTCGGAGGCGGCGGAGCTTGCGCGCGAGAATATGCGCGTCAACGGCTTTGCCGAGCGCAGCAGCGTTGTGTGCGGGGATATCCGCGAGCACAGGCGGCTTTTCACGGCGGGCAGCTTTGATACGGTTGTGGCGAATCCGCCGTACTTTCCTGCGGGCAGCGGGAAAGCCCCGCAGGACGCGGGAAGAGCCGCGGCGCGCGGGGAGCTGAGCTGCACGCTGGAGGATGTCTGCACGGCGGCGGCGTTCCTGTGCCGTACGGGCGGCAGCTTCTGTATCGTGCATAAGCCGGAGCGGCTGGCGGAGCTTATGTGCTGCATGAGCGCGCACGGGCTGGAGCCGAAGCGTATGCGCATTGTGTATCACACGGCCGGGGTGGCGCCGAATCTGCTGCTGGTCGAGGGGCGGCGCGGCGCGAAGCCGGGGATGCGCATTGAACCGGCGCTGATACTCCGCGAGGCGGACGGCAGCGAGACGGAGGAGATCAGACGGATATATCACAGGTGAGGCGGAAGATGGAGCAGAGAAAAGGGCTGGATTCAAACGCGATAAAGCTCATCGCCATCCTTGCGATGACAATAGACCATATCGCGTGGGCGGCGTTTCCGGGGTATCCGAGGGCGGCGCTGCCGCTGGCGATGCATCTGATAGGGCGCATAACCTGCCCGGTCATGTGCTATTTTATCGCGGAGGGCTATCACTATACCCGCGATGTGAACAAATATACGGCGCGGCTGTTCGCGTTCGCGGTGATATCGCATTTTGCGTACATCTTCGCCTCGAATGATTTCAGCGGCTGGCGCTCGTTCATCCCGTTTTACGGCGGGAATGTGCTCAACCAGACCAGCGTGATGTGGTCGCTTGCGTGGGGGCTGGTGATGCTCCGTGCCGCGAACAGCGATAAACTGAGCGCTGCGGGGAAAACGCTGGTGATAATCATGATATGCCTTGTGAGCTTCCCAAGTGACTGGAGCTGCATCGCCTCGCTGTGCGTTCTGGCCTTTGGCACCAACAGGGGAGCGCTGAAAAAGCAGGCGTTCTGGCTGGTGTTTTATGCTGCGATATACGCGGCGGTCTACTTCTTCGCAATAGACCGGGTTTACGGCCTGCTGCAAATGGGCGTCGTGCTGGCGCTGCCTGTGATAGGGCTGTATAACGGCCGGCGCGGGCGCTCGCAGAGCGTCAACCGCGTTATGAAGTGGCTGTTCTATGTCTATTACCCGCTGCATTTGTTCGTGATCGGGCTGATCATCAGATGACCGAGGGGAGGCGCGTTTATGGCGAATAAGGGTTCGGACGGATTCTTCCCGGCAGTGTACGAGGTCGTGAGGCAGATACCGCGCGGGAGGGTCATGTCCTACGGGCAGATCGCGCGGCTGCTGGGATTCCCGCGCGCGGCTAGACAGGTCGGCTGGGCGATGCGCTGCTGCCCGGATGATATTCCGTGGCAGCGTGTGGTCAAGGACAGCGGCGAGATCGCGGGCGGCGAACACGCCGAGTTCAGGCGCATATTGCTGGAGGACGAGGGCGTCGCCTTCCTGCCGGACGGACGCGTGGACATGCCGCGCTGCCGCTGGCTGCCATGAGCGATGGTAATTATAATGAAGAATCTTGAGATTTCCCACAGAGGAGGTGGAAAAGTGGAAGCGGGAACGGTATTTTCCCGACGCATACGGCAGCTGTGCATGGAGCGCGGGATAACTGTCGGCAAGCTTTGCAGCATGGCCGGAACCACGGCGTCCACTATCCACGACATTGTGAACGGCGTCACGGCAAATCCCCGCGTATTTACGCTGAAAAAACTCTGCGAAGCACTGGACATCACACTTTCAGAATTTTTTGACTGCCCTGAGTTCAACGACATGGACGAAGAAATAGAATAAAGACGGAACAAATGCTGCCGTGAAATGGCGGCACTGAACTGAAGTTTTGTGAAAGATGACCATTTGAAATCGCAACTATAAAGCAGTATAATATTACCGTAATTAAACAGGGTATAGACACTAAATGTCACTCACTCAATGTCGGACGAGCGAGGGACATTTTTTTGCCCAAAAACAGGAGGATATTATGCCGCACAGCAAAAAAGAAGGAATACTTTTAAGTGTTATCATGAGTCTCATTATGATATACGTAATGGCCGCGCTCAACGAGTGCGTGAAAACCGGAGCGTTTACCGCCGATGCGTGGGTGGTTTCTCTCCAGCGTCTGCCGCTGGGATTTGTGGTTGGCATCATCTGCGATATGGCCATATGCACTCCGCTGTCGAGGAAGATCGTGGCGGCGATGTCGGACGAGAATGACCGTGAGTGCTTTAAAGTCCTCATACTCAGATTCAGCATGGTGGTGCTTATGACCGTTGCAATGACCGTGTTTTCCGTCATCGTGACATGGGAAGATGCCCAGACGGCAATTGCGGGATTTTTTAAATACCTGCCGTATAACTTCACCATTGCGCTGCCGATACAGATGCTGATAGTCGCCCCGGTGTCGCTCAGGCTGGCACGCGCCATCGCAAGGGCGTGATATCATGGACGCAGAAAAACGCAGACACACAGTGTCTGCGTTTTTGCTTTGCCCAAATAATATCCTCCGGAGGCCGGGGAGCAGCTTCCGGAGGATACAGAAAGGGAGATATATAGCTTAGAGGTTCTTGACCGCGAGGTAGGCGGAGCTTGTCGCGTCGCCGATGCGGCCGGGGTTGGTGCAGTCGCCGATGTTCACGACGCGCTCAAAGCGGGCGTCGAGCTCATCGAGCATGCTGAGGTCGGGGCGGATGCCGAGGGAGAGGACGGTCGCATCGACCGGAATCTCATAAGGCTCGGTGTTCTCGTTCTCCTTGACGTCGATGAAGCCGTTTATGTTGCGCATACCCTTCAGGCTCGCGCTGATGAACTTGCCGTGGTACGGCTCGACGACGATGGAGTGATCCTTGACTTCCTTGAGAGCGGTGCTGGTCTTGATCTCCGCGCCGCGCTCGGCGAGGAACATCTGGGTCTTTACTACATTATAATAGAAGATACCGTTG
>CAVCWF010000201.1:7416-12685 GCA_963605945.1 Lachnospiraceae bacterium | reverse complement strand
TCAAGGGTCTTATCCCGTTCCCGCTCCAGACGCTGCCTGAGTTCATCATCTGCGACGTTGACCAGCACATCGAGCCTTACTACATAGACGTTGCCGAGTCCTACGGCCTGCCTGCGGACGTCTGCTCCCGCTGCGCGGCCGAGACCGGTGTTGCCATCGACGACGCATTCCCCATTATCGGCAAGGCCTTCGTCACCACGAATATGCCCTGCAATGCGTCCGAGTGCACCTCCATGTTCCAGCGCCGCCGCGTGAATCTGCCTGACTTCCCCGTAACTCTCGCCATGATCCACAATGAGCCGGGCGCACACCCCTACTCCACCCAGATGCTCAAGGACGCCATTGCCTTCGTTGAGAAGGAATACGGCGTGAAGTACGACTGGAACGAGCTGTTCAAGTACGCAGAGCTTATGAACGAGCAGAACACCATCGAGCTTGAGAAGTGGGACTACTTCAAGACCCCGTACTCCCCGCTCGTCGGCATCGCCGAAACTCTGTACCGTCTGTACTCTTGGGCGTCCGTCAACGGTCAGGATCCGTACTTCAACAAGGTCGACCGCAAGGTCATCAAGATCATGCGCAAGGCATACGAAGAGAAGTACGAGCCGTTTAACGGCAAGACCCGTCACCGCGCCTTCCTGTGGGGACCCTCCGCCGTTTACTACACCGACTTCCCGACATGGACTCAGAACTGCTGGGGCATCAACATCGTCCTGAACATGGACTCCACCATGGGGCACAACATGATCAGCACGACCGATCCGGAGCAGGCCATCAAGGATCTGGCTCTGTTCTCCGAAAAGGCCACCATGCGTCACCACGCCGTCGGCGGCTGGGAGAACGTCAACGCCATCTGGGAGTGGGCAAAGAACTTCAACTGCGACATGGTTCTCTTCAACGACAACATTGCCTGCAAGGGTATGCTCGGCGTCCACGCCGTCATGGAAGAGCAGGCGCGCGACCTCGGCTTCCACTTCATCTTCATCGAGCATGACCTTGAAGACTGCCGCACCGTGTCCCGTCAGGATATGAGAAACTGCGTCAACAACTACATGTCCGTTGTTCTCAACGAGAAGCCTCTCGACCCGACCATCGTCGAGTTCGACGACTCCATGGCATACTGAGAAAGGCAGGATAGCACATGAAAAAGTTCTGGAAATTTATATTCAAGCTCATAAAGAAGCTCGTTGTCATCGGTTTCGTCGGCTTTGTGGCGACATTCGCGCTGTACATGTTCAACGGCGAGAACAAGCTCATCTACTACGTCGTCCGTCCGCTGCTCAACAAGCATTACGATTCTCAGGTTAGAGACAGAAGAATCGTGTGACCCGCACATAATAATCAAATCGCCTGCCCGAATGGGCAGGCGATTTTGTTTTCATTACGAAGCCTCGGCCTCTTCGTCCGGGGCTTCCTCCAGTTCGCAGTTCTCCGCTATGGACACCGTCTTTACGAAAAAGATAAAGTACACGATGTGCGCCGCCCACACGACGGCGAGGATCGCGCAGGGAACATGCAGTCCCTTCCGCAGCATCATTACGAAGCCGAAGGCCATCAGCGCCGTGACCGTGCACAAAATTTTCGTCTTGGTCTTCGCCGTCATACCCTGACCCTTGACGTAGCTTGCGAGATTGTTTTTGTACATCTTCGTGCCGAGGAACCAGTCGTGCAGCTTCTGCGACGACTGGGAGAAGCAGAATACCGTTGCAAGGAAGAACGGCACCGTCGGCAGCACCGGCAGAACTATTCCAATGCAGCCGAGGGCAAGGCAGACGCAGCCCGTTATCAGAAATATCAGTCTTTTTATCTTCATTAATTTCTCCGTTTTCAGCTCATGCGGCCATGCTCCACGGAATATACCCGGTCAGCGATGCGCATGGTCGATTCCCTATGCGACACCAGCACAACCGTCTTGTCCCGCTTTTCCTCCCGCAGAGATTTCAGTATTATCGCCTCGTTCAGGCTGTCGAGATTGCTTGTCGGCTCGTCGAGCAGCATGAACGGCGCGTCATGCAGGAAGGCTCTCGCGATGCCGAGCCGCTGCCGCTCACCGCCGGACAGCGTGTCGCCCAGCTCGCCCACGGGCGTGTCATAGCCCTGCGGCAGAGTCATTATAAAGTCGTGGACGGACGCCTTGCGGCAGGCGGCCTCTATCTGTGCATCGCTCGCGTCGAGCTTTGCAATGCGCAGATTGCTGCGGATGCTGTCGTGGAAGAGATGCGTCTCCTGCGTCACGAAGCTCTCTGCGTCGCGGAGCGAAGCGGTGTTGACGTCCCGGACGTCGGCGCCCGACAGCGTGACTCTGCCCTGCTGCACATCCCAGAACCGCATGAACAGCTTCAGCAGAGTTGATTTTCCGCTGCCGCTCTTGCCGACAATACCGACGACCGCGCCCTTGGGGATGTCCGCCGACACGTTGTCTAGCACGGTGTCGCCGCCGTAGGCGAAAGTGACGTTCTCCGCCGCCGCACCGGAAAAGGCTATATTCTCCCCTTCCGTCTGCTCCGCTACTACGGGCATCTCGTCGAGAATGTCCAGCACGCGGTTCCCGGCGGCAAAGGTGTTCTGCAGCGTGCTGCCGAGATTCGCCAGCGCGACGGTCGGGCCGAAGGAGCTCATCAGCGCGATCGTCGGTATCAGCACGCCGATAAACTCAATTTTTCCGCCGCGGTACAGCATGGCGGAGGTGAACAGCATCAGCAGGTCGAAGAGCAGGATGACCGTGTTCGCCGCGGCCTGATTCTTGCCCGCAGTCTCCTTCATCCGCCGCTCGTCGGCAGAGAGCGCGTCTATGCGCACGTTCATGTCACGCAGGCGCTGCTCGCCCTGCCCGTACTGCAATATCTCCGGCAGGCCGCGCAGACTGTCCAGCACGAAGCCCGAAAGCTCGCCGGACTTGGTGCGGAAGCGCAGCCCGTCGTCGCCGCCGGCCTTGGAGGTCAGCAGTGGGATGGCGACACCCATCGTCAGATAGGCCGCCAGCGCGATCAGCCCCAGCAGCGGATGGAAGCTGCCGATGAACACGCAGAGTATGGCCGAGAACAGCACGGCGATCATTATCGGGGAGATCGTGTGCGCGTAGAATACCTCCAGCAGTTCGATATCCGAGGTGATAACGGAGATCAGGTCGCCCTTATCGCGCCCCTCAAGCTTCGCCGGGCAGAGTCTGCGCAGCGCGCGGAACACCTTGCCGCGTATCAGCGCCAGCAGCTTGAAAGCGATGAAGTGGTTGCACGACTGCTCCGCATAGCGCAGTACGCCGCGCACGACCGCAAACACGGCGACCGACACAAACAGCGCCGTGAGCGTAAACGGCGTCTCAATGCCGATGAGACCGGCCACGGCATAGCCGCCGAATATTGTGATGAAGGACGCGGCCAGATGACCGATCAGACCCATGACGACCGCCAGCACCATGTATCCGGCCAGCGGCCTGACAAGCCCGATGAGCCGCGCCATGATCTGAAATCCGCTGCGCTTTTTCATATGCTCCCGCCGTCCTTTCCGTAGTTTTCGAGCGCCTGCTGCGCGTTCCACAGCCGCGCATAGGTTCCGCCGCGCTCCAGCAGCGCCGCGTGAGTGCCGCTCTCGGCGATATTACCGCCGTCTATAACATAGATTCGGTCGGCAGCGGTGACATTCGCGAGACGGTGAGAAATGAGAATGACGGTCTTGCTCTCGGCAAGCTCGCGTATCTCATGCATGATGTCGTTCTCGCTCTCCACGTCGATGTTGGAGGTCGCCTCGTCAAAGATGTAAACCGGGCTGTCATGCAGCAGAGCTCTTGCCAGCGCAAGGCGCTGGCGCTGCCCGCCGGAGAGGTTCGAGGCCATTTCGGAAAGCTTTGTATCCAGCCCGTCCTCGCTCCTCAGGAACGCCGCGAGCTTGACCCGCTCCAGCGCCGCCCACAGCCGGTCGTCCCCGGCGTCGGGGCTGCCCATGAGCAGATTGTCTCGCACCGTGCCCTTGAAAAGATAGCTTTGGCTGCCGACGTAAGTGAAGCTCCTGAGCAGGTCAGCCTTGTTTATATCCCTCAGCTCCGCGCCGCCGACGGTCACGGAGCCGGTGTAGCCCTTATTACGCCCCATAAGAATGGCAGACACCGTGGACTTGCCGCAGCCGGACTCGCCTACGATGGCCGTGAAGCTGCCCATGGGAAACTCCATGTTCACGCCGTGCAGTATCTCGCGCTCCTTCTCATATGCAAATCGCAGGCCGGAGCAGACGACGGAGCAGTCCTCCGGAACCTTGCCGGTGCGCTCCGCGGGTTCGGGCAGGTCTAAGAGTCGGAATATCTTATCGCTCGCCGCCATGCCGTTCATAGCAATATGGAAGAACGAGCCGAGCAGGCGCATCGGAATGAAGAAATCCGCCGACAGCAGGATGATGAGCAGCGCACCGGACAGCGTGACGCGCCCCGCGGCGAACTGCGTCGCCGCCATGATGACGCCGAGCGCCGCGCCGCCGTAGGCGATGAGATCCATGATGGTGACGGAGTTGAGCTGCATGGTCAGAACCTTCATCGTTATCTTGCGGAACCGCTCCGACTGCTCGTCCATCTCCTGCTGCTTGAATTCGTCCGCCTGATATATCTTCAGCGTGGTCAATCCCTGAAGATTTTCGAGGAAGGTGTCGCCAAGCGCGGTATACTGCCCCCAGTATTTCGAAAGCAGCTTCTTTGCCCAGCGCTGCACGGCCACGATGGCCGCTGGGATGAGCGGCACACAGATCAGCAGCACCAGCGCGCTGGGGAAATTGACAAAGCTGAGCACAGCGAACAGCGTAAGCGGCGCGAGCATCGCGTAGAAAAACTGCGGCAGGTACGCGCCGAAATAGGTCTCCAGCTGCTCCACCCCCTCCACCGCGACCTGCACGACCTCGGAGGTTCTGACGGCCTCGCTGTATGCCGCGCCGAGGCGCAGCAGCTTTTCGTATATCATGCCGCGCAGGGTCTTTTTGACAGCCTTGGAGGAGAGATAGCTCATGCGGCTGGCAAGTCTCGTGCAGATATACCGCACGCTGACCGCTGCGGCCGCAGCCGAAAGGGTCAGTGCTATCTGCCCTGCGTCGGCCGTCCGATTGAACAGGGCGGCCAGCAGTCTCGTGATGCATACCATCATCACGACGTTTGCCGCGAGCGACAGCCACTGGAAGGCCACGTTCCCCGCAATATACTTTTTGCTCTGGCTGACCGTGCCGATCAGCCGCTTGTTGATCATCATAGCTTTGCTCCGTTTCGGGTCATTATCTTGCGTCCGCCGGTTTTGAC
>CAVCWF010000201.1:0-7406 GCA_963605945.1 Lachnospiraceae bacterium | reverse complement strand
GGTTTTGACTGAATACCAGTTTATGTTAAGGCACTCTAACCAGCAGCGCTTTTAAAGCCGCCCGCGCGGGCAGCGAGGCATATTGTAACATAAAAATCTTTATATTTCAACTGACACTTAGTATCAGCGTGCCAAGCGCCGCCGCGCAAAAATTTCGCCCGTTAGGTATAATTGTGTCCGTTCGGTAAAGACAAGCGCCGGTTTGTATGTTATACTGTGTGTTGGTTAGAGGCGATTAACCGCATTATAAACACTGGAGCGTGTCATCATATGGGTACGGATTCATTTGAAAATCAGGGGGCGATACTGCTGGCGCAGAGCGGCGGCTGCTCAGTCTGGCAGTTCCGCAACGAGACCGGCGACGGCACGATGACCGTCTACGAGGTCTTCCCCGGCGTCATGCTGACCTTCAACGACTTCCACATGGAGCGCTTTGAGAGCAGCTATGTGGCCGACCGGCGGCTCTTTGCCATCGACCACTGCCGCGAGGGCAGAATGGAATACTCGCCGGGCGACAACATGCTCGCCTACACCGAGGCCGGTGACATGAAGCTTGACCTTCGCCGCCAGCACACCGGCACCTTCGTCTTCCCCTCGCACCATTATCACGGGCTGACCATCGCCTTTGACCGCGATATCGCCGCACAGTCTCTGCCGGAGGAGATAAAGGACTTCCCCGTGACGCCGGAGACGCTGATAGAACGCTGGGAGCTGGGTGAATACCCGCGCGTGATACACGGCGCGGAAATGATGGAGCACATCTTCGGCGAGCTGTACCGCGTGCCGGAGAAGATACGCATCCCGTATTTCAAGGTGAAAATACTGGAGCTGCTGCTGTATCTGGACGCGATGACCATCCCCGCGGACGGCTCCGCGCCCGCGTACTTCTATAAATCGCAGGTGGAGAAGGTCAAGGCCATACGTGACTTCCTCACCGAGCACATCGCGGAGAATTTCACGCAGGAGGATCTGTCCCGCCGCTTCGACATCCCGATGACGCCGATGAAGAACTGCTTCCGCTCCATCTACGGCTCGGCCATCGGCGCGTGGCTTACGGACTGCCGCATGAGCCTGGCCGCGGAGCTGCTGGTGAAGCGCCGTGAGCTGAGCATCGCGGAGATCGGCGGCAAGGTCGGCTACGACAACGCGGGGAAATTCACCGAAGCCTTCAAGCGCATTATGAAACTGACTCCGTCGGAGTACCGCAAGGAGAGAGGAATAAGCTATGAAACCTGAAAAAAAGAGTTGGATGAAAGCCCTGTTCGCGTACGCGCAGGGTGAGAACAAGAGACTTGCGCTCTCGGTAGTGCTGTCGGTGCTGAGCGTGGTGCTCGGTCTCGTGCCGTTCTACTGCATGTATAAAATGATATGCCTTTTCACCGCGGGAGCGGCGAGCGTCGGCGCGATAGTCAAATGGTGCGGCATCGCACTCGCGGTCTACGCGGCAAAAATACTGCTTTTCAGTCTCTCCACCGGTGTCTCTCACGCCATGGCGTACACGATACTTGAGAGTCTGCGCCTGCGTCTTGCCGACCGCTTTCTCCGCGCGCCGCTCGGCGACGTAGAGAACCACTCCATCGGCGAGATAAAGAGCATGATGGTAGACAAGATCGAGAACATCGAGCCGCCGCTCGCCCACATGATTCCTGAGGGCGCGGGGCATGTCGTCCTGCCCGTTATCAGCATCGTCGCTCTGCTCTGCCTCGACTGGCGGCTCGCGCTCGCCTCGCTTGTAACCTTTCCGCTGTCCTTCATCTGCATGGGACTTACCTTCAAAATAAGCGGCGACAGCTTCGCAAAATACGACCAGTCCAGCAGCGCCATGAACAGCGCCATCGTTGAATACATAGAGGGCATCGAGGTCATCAAGGCCTTCGGCCG
Organism: Lachnospiraceae bacterium; assembly: GCA_963605945.1. Taxonomy (GTDB): domain Bacteria; phylum Bacillota; class Clostridia; order Oscillospirales; family Oscillospiraceae; genus Limivicinus. The sequence continues at coordinate 5,525 of CAVCWF010000201.1, read as the reverse complement.
CGCGGGCGTCAGCTACGAAAAATACGCGGGCGCGATCAAGGATTTCCGCACCTTCGTCGTAAAATGGCTGACCAGTACCTTCGTCACCATGAAGCTGAGCTTCGCGCTCTTCCCGTCAACGCTGATAGGCGTGCTGCCCGTCGCGCTGGCGCTGGCAAAGGCCGGGACGATAAGCGCGCCGGAAGCCGCGCTCGCGGTGATGCTGTCGATATCCATGGTCGGCTCTCTCGCCAAGCTTGAGGTCTTTTCGGAAAATATGCGTCAGGTGAAGTTCACCGTCGAAAGCCTTGAAGAGTTCCTTGAAATGCCGGAGCTGCCCGAACCGACGCAGCGCGCGGAGATCACACGCACCGACGTCGCACTCCGCAATGTGCGCTTCTCCTACACGGGTGAGCAGAAGGACGAGGTGCTGCACGGCATCGACCTCACGCTCCCCGAAGGCAGCTTCACGGCGCTCGTCGGCCCGTCCGGCGGCGGCAAATCCACGGTCGCAAAGCTCATTGCCCGCTTCTGGGACGTCACACCCGGCGAGATAAGCATCGGCGGCGTAAACGTCAAGGACATGCCGCTCAGCCAGCTCTCGGAGTACGTGAGCTTCGTCACGCAGGATAACTTTCTCTTCCGCTGCTCGCTGATGGAGAATATCCGTCTCGGCAACCCCGCGGCGACCGACGAGGAGGTCAAGGCCGCGGCGCGCGCCGCACAATGCGAGGAATTCATCGAAAAGCTCCCGCAGGGCTACGACACCCCCGCAGGCGAGGCCGGCAAGCGTCTCTCCGGCGGTGAAAAGCAGCGCATCGCCATCGCGCGCATGATGCTGAAAAACGCGCCCATTGTCATTCTCGACGAGGCCACCGCGTTCACCGATCCCGAAAACGAGGACAAGATACAGCGCAGCATAGCGGCGCTGACTCAGGGCAAGACCCTGCTTGTGATAGCGCACCGCCTGTCCACGATCCGGAACGCGGACAACATCGTCGTGCTGAAAAACGGCGAGATCGCCGCCGAGGGCAGGCAGGAGGAGCTTTTGGAGAAATGCCCGCTGTATCGGGATATGTGGCAGGCGCACATCGGCGCGAAGAGCTGGGCGGTATCGTCCGCGGCAAAGGAGGCGTGAGAAATGTTCAAATCGGTCAAGCGTATCATCAATTGGTGCGGAGAGTTCAAAGGAAAGCTGTACCTTGGCTTTGTTATGACCTTCTTCTCTCACATTTTTGCCGCCATGCCGCTGGCGCTCGCGGCGTACACGGTGGGGCAGCTCATCGAGTGCCGGCAGAGCGGCACGGCGTTCGACGCTTCGTGGATATGGAAAGTCATCGTCATTCAGCTCATCCTCGTGCTGCTGCGCTTTTTGTTTGACTATCTCCGTGCGCGGCTTCAGGAGCCGATAAGCTATCAGCTCACCGCCCGCGACCGTCTCGCCATCGGCGACGCGCTCAAGCGCGTCTCGCTGGGCCACTTCCAGACCGTCAGCACCGGCAACATCCTCAACTCCATCACCACCGGTCTCTCGACGCTGGAGAACATGGGCATCCGCATGATCGACAATTTTGTCGGCGGCTACCTCAATTTCATCGTCATCTTCATCGGCCTTGCGGTGTGCAGTCCGGTCACAGCGCTTATCGCGCTCGCTGCGACGGCACTGTCGCTGTGCTGCATGCTGGTCATCTCGCATTACAGCCGCGTCAACGCGCCTGTGGAGGCGCAGGCCAACCGCGACATGACCGGCGCCGTGCTCGAATACGCGCGCGGCCTCGCAGTGGTCAAGTCATTCGGCAAAAGCGGCGCTTCGATGGAGGCCGTCACCAGCGCCGCCCGCGACAGCAAGAATATTCACCTCAAGATCGAGTGGGGCTACGTCCCCGGAAACGCGCTGCACCTGCTGGCGCTGAAATGCGGCAGCGTGGGGCTTGCCATGGCGGCAGCACTGCAATGCCTGCGCGGTGATATGAGTCTGACCTTCATGCTGATGTTTGTGTTCTTCTCGTTCAGCATTTTCGCGAGCCTTGAGCCGATAAGCGACAGTGCGCACGTGCTGGGCGTCATCGACGACGCGATGGATCAGCTCGACGCGCTGCGCAGTGAGAATTTCATTGACGCCGACGGCCGCGACATCCCGCTTGAGCACTACGACATTGAGTTCAAAAACGTCGATTTCGGATATGATTCCCGTCAGGTGCTCAAGGATGTGAGCTTCACCATCCCTGAAAAGACTTCGACCGCCATTGTCGGACCGTCCGGCTCCGGCAAAACCACGATTTGCAGCCTGCTCGCGCGCTTTTATGACCCGCAGAGCGGCAGCATCTCCGTCGGAGGGCATGATCTGAGGGAGTTCACCTGCGACAGTCTGCTCTCGAATATTTCGATGGTGTTCCAGAACGTGTATCTTTTTAATGACACTGTTCGCGCGAACATTCTCTTCGGCAAGCCAGACGCAACCGAGGAGGAAATGATCGCCGCGGCGAAAAAGGCGCGCTGCCATGACTTCATCATGGCGCTTCCGAACGGCTACGACACCGTCGTCGGCGAGGGCGGCGGCACACTCTCCGGCGGCGAGAAGCAGCGCATTTCCATTGCGCGCGCCATATTGAAAAACGCGCCGATAATCATTCTCGACGAGGCCACCGCGAGCATTGATCCGGAGAACGAGCATCTCATCCAGCAGGCCATCTCCGAGCTGACGCTCGGCAAGACCATCATCACCATCGCGCACCGCCTCGCAACCATCCGTAATGCCGACCAGATCCTCGTGGTGGAGGATGGGCATATCGCCGAACGCGGCACGCATGACGAGCTTATCTCCGCGGGCGGCCTGTATAAGCGCTTCACCGAGATCCGCGAGCAGGCCGAAGGCTGGCACATCACTGAAAAGCTTGAGGAACAGGATTTGTGTAGTGGGATAATGTAAAACACGGCCATGGGGATTATCCATGGCCGTGTCTTTTGGATTTCAAATCGGCAACAAATTTCGCACTGTCGGGCGCAGAATAGTATACCAGCATAAAAACGTCGCAAGCGTTGTATCGCTTGCGACGTTTTGGTGGAGAGCAGCGGACTCGAACCGTTGACCTTCCGCGTGTGAGGCGGACGCTCTAACCAGCTGAGCTAGCCCTCCATAAGCTTTTTTATTATACCATGATTCTGTAAAAATGCAAGCAAAATTTTATCCGGGCAGGTATATTCACGGCATCCGTCGATCCGCACTCCACAAAGTCCACGCATATTTTTATTATGTAAATAATATTATGTATACGCATTGGTGCTTTCACCGAGGGCTTTTGCTGAGTCCTCGGCTTTTCAGCGAACGCAATTTATTGTTTTTCGATAAATTTTAGTTGACAAACAATATTTATCATGCTAAGCTATGGGCAGAAAAGGAGTGGTTGCCATGAACTGGAGCACAAACAAAAGCATACTTCTCTCGCGCATATGCGTTGCAATATTCGCGCTGCTGCTCGCGGCGCTCGACTTTGGAGCCTACTGGTTGGTCAACTGGTACATACAGCTGCGCGGCATGGCGTGGCAGTCTGGCGCGGGCATGATCGCAACGATATACCTTTGCAGCATTTTCGGCTGGGTGCTGCTCTGGCAGATGTGGACGTTGCTGGACAACATCCGCCGAAGCGAGGTGTTTATCTCCGAAAACGTCCGCTGCCTGCGCATCGTCAGCTGGTGCTGTGTGGCCGCCGGGGCGATATGCCTTGTCAGCACGCTGTTCTACATTCCCTTCGCCGCCATCGCAATTGCGGCGGGCTTCATGGCGCTCATCGTGCGCATCGTCAAAAACGTGTTCGAGCAGGCCATCCGCATGAAGGATGAGCTTGACTACACGATCTGAGGTGCCGCCATGGAGATAATCGTAAATCTGGACGTGATGATGGCGCGGCGCAAGATATCCGCTGGGGAGCTTGCCGAGCGCGTCGGCATCACCCCGGCCAATCTGTCCATTCTCAAGAACAACAAGGCCAAGGCCATTCGCTTTTCAACGCTGATGGCGCTGTGCCGCGAGCTGCAATGCCAGCCCGGAGACATTCTGGAGTTTATCGACGACGGCAGTATCGACTGATGCCTTGCCCGCAAAACACATGGAGGAGGGATTCCCATGGATGAAAATTTGAACCACCCCGCGTTCAGCGCGACAAAAAAGGAGCTTATCGCGGCGCTGGCAAGCTATTTTGTTTCATATATTTATATCGCCTATGGCTTTAACTTTGCCGGAGCATGGCCGCTCGTGTTCGCGGCGGGATACATTGCGCTGGTCGAATACCTCTGCGCGGGGCGGCCGCGGGCGTGGGAAAGCTGGGTGTGGCTCGGCTGCATGGTCTCGTCGGTGTGCGCCTGCGTGTTCGCGCCCTGCAATGTCTGGGACGATTTTCTGACCTTCGTCTTCGCGCACATCTTCGCCGTGTGGTGGACGCTGAGCCGCTCCGGGGTACTGCTCGGCGGCGAGAGCGGACATTTTCTGCCGTATGACGCGCTGAACGGTTTCATTCTGCTGCCGTTCGGGAACTTTTTCCTCAGGATACGGACTTGGTGGCACTTCGTCTCCCGCCAACGCCGCGAGGGGAAAAAGCTCAACACCTCGGCGCTGCTGGGCAGCATATTGGCCGTCCTGCTGGCGGTGGTGCTGCTGGTCAGCGCGCTGAACCAACTCAGCAGCGCGGACGCAGGCTTCGGCACATTGGTCGAGACTGTGACCGACTTTTTCGGCAACAACATCAACTTTGTGAACTTTTGTATTAACTTTCTGTTCAGTCTCCCCGTCGGCGCGTTTATTTTCGGCCTGATATCCGGCGGGACGCGCCTCAGCGCCGAGCGGCTCACGGAGCGGCGCGGGCAGGTCGAATCGGCACTCGGCGCACTGCGCATCGTACCGGCAGCGGTCTGGAGCGCCTGCCTCGCGGCATTTATCGCGGTATACGCAGTGTTCTTCGTCCTGCAGGGCGGGTACATGTTCGGAGCCTTCACGAGGACGCTGCCCGAAGACTTCACCGTCGCCGAGTACGCGCGGCGGGGCTTCTTCGAGCTGTGCCGGGTCATGGCGCTGAACTTCGTGCTGCTGTGGCTGGTGACTCGGATGAGCGCCCCGCCGGTGCGCGGGCGTAGAATAAGTCTCGCGCTGTGCATCACACTGCTGGCAGAAAGCATACTGTTCGCGGTAATCGCGCTGTCAAAGCTCGCGCTTTACATCGACTGCTTCGGCTTTACGCCGCTTCGCCTGCAAAGCACATGGCTGGCGCTGGTGCTGCTGGCGGGCTGCATTGCGGCGCTGTACAGTCTTATCGCCGGCCGCTGCTCCTGCCGCGCGTGGATGATATTCGGCGCTGTGACTCTCAGCGCCCTGTGCTGGGTGTGACTAATTAAAAAAGCATGGAAAACAGACTTGCTTTCCATGCTTTTTTGCTGCGGAAATCGGAAGGAGTGCGCAGGTTTTTCACGCAGCAGTCGGCGTTGGCAAATAGCCATAAATTTGGTAATTTTAAGGCAAGATAAACCAGACTTGTACGTTTTTCTATCAGTGAGGG
>CAVCWF010000200.1:0-2751 GCA_963605945.1 Lachnospiraceae bacterium | reverse complement strand
GACGCCGTGGTTCGAGCAGGAGGTCAGCATGACCACCGCTGCCGAGGAGGGCACACGCCGTGTCATAGCGGAGCACTCCACCATCGGCATAGTCGTCACGACCGACGGAAGCATCTGCGGGATCGAGCGTGAAAAATATCTTGAGCCGGAGCAGCGCGTTATCGAAGAGCTGCAAAGGATAAATAAGCCCTTCGTCGTGCTTATGAACAGCGCGGAGCCGGAGTCGGACGCGGCCATCAGCGCGGCGGCGGAGCTGGAGCAGAAATTCGGCGTCAGTTGTCTGCGCGTGAATTGCCAGACGCTTGATGAAAACGACATGTGCCGCATAATGCGGTGTGTGCTTGAGGAGTTTCCGGTCAAGTCGATCGGTTTTTATCTGCCGGATTGGCTGGACGCCCTCAGCGGCGACAACAAGATGAAATCGGCGCTGTACGACGCTATCAAAACCCACTGCGACGGCATAAGGAGCATAAAGGACACCCATTCGGCGATAAAGAGCATCGAAGAGCTGGAGTTTATAAGCTCCGCCGACGTGAGATCGATGGAGCTGGGGAGCGGCGATGTTACCGCCGTGCTGGCGCTCCCGCGCGAGATATTCTATCAGATCGTGAGCGACGAAGCCGGGGTGGAGATAAATAACGACGGCGAGCTTATAAGGATGCTCACCGAGATGGCGGCTGTGAAAACCGATTACGACTCCCTGCGCTCCGCGCTTGACGCTGTGCGTAGCGGCGGCTACGGCGTTGTTATGCCGCTGTCAAGTCAGGTACAGCTCGACGAGCCGCAAATAGTGCGGCAGGGCGGGAAATACACGGTTAAGCTCAAGGCGCGCGCTCCGGTGATACACATGCTGATGACAGACGTGGAAACGGAGGTCAGCCCCGCCATCGGAGGGGAATCCGCGTCTGAGGATATAATAAACTTCCTGCTTCAGGGCTTTGAGGGCGATGTAAACCAGATCTGGCAGTCAAACATCTTCGGGAAGTCGCTGGACACGATAGCGGAAGAAGGGCTGACGGCAAAAATCGAAGCGCTGCCGGACAGCGCAAAAGCCAAGCTGCGGCAGACGCTCCAGCGCATAATCAACGAGGGCAGCGGGGGACTGATATGCATCCTTCTCTGAGAGAGGCAGATGCAATATTGACTTGGCACACGGTAAACTATATAATATCAGAGGTAACGCAGTGTTTAAGGTTATAAAATTCAGCCGCTGCGGCGTCGTGCTTGCGCTGATGCTCGTGGTGGCGCTCGCGGTCGGGATAACTTCGGCAATCTGCATTCCGCGCGGCACGCCCGCCGCGGCCGATAACCGGGTGACGCTCGTGATAGATGCGGGGCACGGCGGCATAGACGGCGGCGCTGTATCTGCCGCAGGGGTCAAAGAGAGCGAAATAAACCTTGCCATAGCAAAGCGTCTGAATCTTCTGGCGGAGCTGTACGGCATAAGAACTCACATGACCAGAGTTGACGACAGCTCCAAGTCGGCCGCCGAAGGTTACAGCGAGCACGAGGATCTTGTGCGCAGAGTGGAGGAGATCAACTCCGCGCCGAACGGCGTTCTGATGAGCATTCACCAGAACTGTTATCCGACCTCGCAGTCCAGCGGCGCGCAGGTGCTGTACTCGGCATACCCCGGCGGGGAGAAGCTTGGTAAGCTCTGCCACACGAATCTGATAACATATCTCGACCCGTCAAATCGGCGCGTTGCGGAACCGGCCTCCAAGGGGCTGTACATAACTGCCCACGCGAAGTGTCCAGCGATACTCGTCGAATGCGGGTTCATGTCGAATCCGGGGGACGTTGAAAAGCTCTGCGACGGGGAATATCAGACGGCGCTCGCGTCTGTGCTCCTTGCGTCATTTTTGCAGTATACATCCGGCGAAAAGGTTTAGCGATCGTCAGATAAAGAATGGAGAAAAAGTATGGCCGTAAAACAAAAGACAACGTATTGCTGCTCCGAATGCGGTTATGAGACCTCAAATTGGGCGGGGAAGTGCCCTGCCTGCGGGCAGTGGAACACGTTTAAGGAGATACAGCTCGGAACCGCCAAAAACGGCAAGCAGGCGTACCGCTCGGCGCATGAAGTGAAAAAGCCGCGTCCGCTGTCAGAACTTGACACTTCGGCGGAGATACGCTTCAGCACCGGCATCTCGGAGTTTGACCGTGTGCTCGGCGGCGGCGCGGTCGTAGGCTCGCTAGTTCTGGTTGGCGGCGCGCCGGGAATTGGCAAGTCAACACTTCTGCTTCAGATGTGCGGCTCTATGGAGAAAGACCGAAAGGTTCTGTACGTCACGGGTGAGGAGAGCGAGCGGCAGCTGAAACTGCGCGCAACAAGACTCGGCGTGAACGGCGGTGAGGTGTACGTCCTAGCTGAAACCGATCTTGACAGCATCATTTCCGCCGCCGACGAGCTTGACCCGGACGTCATAATAATCGACTCCATCCAGACAATGTCCGACGCGAATGTCGCGTCCGCGCCCGGCAGCATAACGCAGGTGCGTGAGTGCACGATGCGCATTATGCGCGTCACCAAGGAGAAGGGTTATACGGTGTTCGTCGTCGGGCACATCAACAAAGAGGGGAGCATCGCGGGGCCGAAGGTCTTGGAGCATATGGTCGACTGCGTGCTGTACTTTGAGGGCGAGCAGAGCACCAGTTTCCGCATTTTGCGCGGCGCGAAGAACCGCTTTGGCTCGACGAATGAGATCGGCGTGTTCGAGATGGTCGACAACGGCCTGCGCTGTGTAGAGA
>CAVCWF010000199.1:0-7739 GCA_963605945.1 Lachnospiraceae bacterium | reverse complement strand
GCCCATATGACTTCCCCGCCTATACCTGCTGTTAAATTTCTTTACGCGCAGATTATAACATTGCAAGGGGGCGTATTGCAATTATCAAGATGAAACGAAAAATCGGCGCGATATTTCCGGACAAATATTAAAAGCGCTGAAAATTAAGTTTTTCGGCAAAACAAAAGCAAAAGATATCCAAAAATGGCAAAAATCGCGGAAGCACTGCTCTTCTGGCCCATAAAATTCCAACTTCGTTCCTGTTCGCTCGCCCATCTTCACCATGGCGGACGGCGAAAAAGCCATAAAAAATCGGCCGGAGCTTCCTCCGGCCGATAAAACTTACACTTTTGCTTTTTCCTCGGATATCACAACGCGGTTGCCGTGGACGGAGAGCCGCCCGCTGCAATACAGCGTCACCGCCTGACTCAGCAGCTTCCACTCCGCCTCTTCCATAACGCGGCGCTGAAGCGTCTCCGGGTCGTCGTCGGGCAAGACCTCGACGGCCTTCTGCAAAATGATGCCGCCCACGCGGCCGTCGCCGTCGGCGAAATACGCCGTCGCGCCCGTGACCTTCACTCCGCGCTCCAGAACGGCGCGGTGAATGTCGCCCTCGACGTCCTCAAACGCTGGGTAGATGGCGGGGTAGGTGCCGATGATGCGGTTCTTGAACTGATACGGTATCACGCCCAGCGGCAGATCGTAGCCCGCGAGAATGACAAGCTCCACGTCCATATCCCGCAGCTTGTTCGCAACGGCCATACTGTGGCTCGTCATCGTCGGGAACAGGTCAGGATCGACAACGTAGGCCGGGACCCCCGCGTTCAGGGCGCGGCTCATCGCGTATGCGTCCTTCTGCGGCGAAATGACCGCTACCAGTTCAAAATCCGGTATCTCTTTAAAATACATGGAATCCAGTATTGCCTGAAGCTTCGACCCATCTCCGGAAACCAATGCCGCCGCTCTGATCATACTCTCCATCTCTCCCACTAAAACACTTGTTTATTCCGTCGATCCACGCTATAATAAGGCGAGAACTTCTTAAGAATACTTTATTATACTTTATTCCGCGCGTATGGTCAAGATTTTGGAGGCACAGTTATGACGGAAATTTATCTTATTCGGCACGCACAGGCTGAGGGCAACCTCTACCGCATGATGCAGGGGCACTGGGACGGCTCCGTGACGGCGCTCGGCATGAAGCAGATCGACGCGCTGGCGGAGCGCTTCCGCACGGTGCATGTCGACGCGCTGTACGCAAGCGACCTCTACCGCACCCGCCTGACCGCCTCCGCGATCACGCGATACCACGACCTGCCCATGCAGCTGCGCCCCGCCCTGCGCGAGATAAACGTCGGCGAGTGGGAGGCCAGATTCTTCGGTGATGTGGCCTACGAGCAGCCGGAGTCCATGCACAATTTCATATTCGACCCCGAAAAGTGGCAGGCTCCCGGTGCGGAGACCTATGCCGAGGTCGGCCGGCGTGCCTACGCGGAGCTTATCCGCATCGCCGAGGCAAACGACGGGAAGAGCGTCGTTGTCGTGAGCCACGGCGTGACCATTCTGTGCCTGCTGTCGCAGATCCTCGGCATCGGCCTCGGCGACAAAGAGCACCTGCCCATATGCGGCAACACCGGCGTGACGTTGCTGCGTTTTGAAAACGGCGCGTTCAGCCCGGTATTCATCAATGACGTCAGCCACCTGAGCGCGCTCGGCATGAAGCCGTGGCAGAAAACGCCCGATATGCGCGGCGAGAGCTTCGATCCCCGCGCGGATGCGGAATATTACAAGCGCTGCTACTCCGACGCGTGGCTTGCCGCGCACGGGAATCTCAACGGCTACTCCGCGGAGCCGTATTATGCCGCCGCGGTGCGGCACTATGAGCACGACCACGCGGCCGTGATAAAAATTTACGACAAGGACAAGCCAGCCGGGCTTATCGACCTCGACACCGAGCGCGGCGCACACGCGGGCTACGGCTGGATCTCGCTTCTGTACCTCGCGCCGGAGTACCGCGGCATCGGCTGCGGAATACAGCTCCTCGGCCGCGCGATAGTGCACTACGAGGCGCTTGGCCGCCGCGCACTGCGGCTGCACGTTGCGGACGACAACGCCGCCGCACTCGCGTTCTACCGGCGCTATGGCTTCGAGGAACTTAGCTCCGAGCCGGGCAGCAGCGGAAGGCTCCTTCTGTTGGAGAAGAAGATCGGAGGGCGCAATGTCTGAATTCGACATGCCCGCGCGGATAAAGCGCCTGCGCCTCCCGCCGGGGCGGCGCATTATCGCGGTGTCCGACATTCACGGGAACCTGCCGTATCTCAAAGGTCTGCTGAAAAAAATCCGCTTCGACGCAGACGACATTCTCATCATCGACGGTGACTTTCTCGAAAAGGGGCCGGACAGTCTCGGCACGCTCAGATACATCATGCAGCTGAGCGAGGCAGGGAACGTGCACACGGTCTGCGGCAACTGCGACGGCTGGGACGACATTTTCCGTATGCCGCCTGAGGCCGACGAGCACCTGCTGCACTACATGATGCACAAGAAATGCGGCCTGCTGTGGGAAATGTGCAACGCCGCCGGCATCGACCCCTTCGAGCTGGAGGGGCTGGCTGAGTGCAAGAAGCAGCTTTTCAACAGCTTCACCGAGGAATGGAAGTTTATCTCCCGCCTGCCGCACGCCATCGAGACGAAAAACTACGTTTTCGCCCACGCCGCCATGCGGGACGACAAGCCCCTCTCCGCGCACACCGCCGGGGAGCTGATGCGCTGCGACGCGTTTATGAACACCGGCCGCAGATTTGACAAATGGGTCATCGTCGGGCACTGGCCGGTCGTGCTGTACGGCACAGACAGGGTCTGCGCGAACCCGATAGTCGACCGCGAGCACCACATCGTCAGCATCGACGGCGGCTGTGTGCTCAAGGACGACGGCCAGCTCAACGCCCTGATAATCCCGTGGGACGGGAGCGACAGCTTCGGCTATGTCTATTACGACCCCTTCCCCGTGCGCCGCGTACTCCGCGATCAAGCCGAGGGCGAGCGCTCGTATTACATTCGCTGGGGTGACAGCCGGGTGCAGGTGCTGGAGCGGGGCGAGGAATTCTCCCGCTGCCGTCACGTCCGCACCGGGTATGAGATGGATATTCTCACAAAATATCTCTTTTCCGACGGCGAATTCACCGACTGCAACGACTGCACCGATTATGTCCCGCCGCTCAAACGCGGCGACCTCGTCAGCGTCGTGGAGACCACGAGCCGCGGATACCTGATAAAAACAAACGGCCTTTCAGGCTGGTACTTCGGAGAACTTGAATGAGTGAGCTTTTTGAATTTCTGCCCGTGTCCAAGGAGGACATGGAAAACCGCGGCTGGTGGTGGTACGACTTTCTTATCGTCACCGGCGACGCGTACGTTGACCACCCAAGCTTCGGCCCCACGGTGATCGCCCGCGTTCTCGAAGCCGAGGGCTACCGCGTGGCCATTCTCGCCCAGCCGGACTGGCATTCGGCGGACGCGTTTCTCGCCATGGGCAGGCCGCGCCTCGGCGCGATGCTCTGCTCCGGCAATCTCGACTCCATGGTCGCGCATTACACCGCCGCCAAGAAGCCGCGCAGCGAGGACTTCTATTCCCCCGGCAAGAAGGCCGGTCTGCGGCCGGATCACGCCGTCATTGTCTACGCCAACCGCGTACGCGAGGCCTTTCCCGGGCTGCCGATAGTCATCGGCGGGCTTGAGGCGTCGCTGCGCCGCTTCGCGCATTACGACTATTGGGACGACAAGGTGCGCCGCAGCGCGCTGGCCGATGCCGGAGCCGACATCCTTGTCTACGGTATGGGCGAATACGCCTCGCGCGAGATCGCGCGGCGGCTGAAGAAGAAGGAACCCGTCGCCTCCCTGACAGATATCCGGGGCACGGCGGTGCTGGTGAACGATCCGTCGGTCTGCGCGTATCCAAGCGTGACGCTGCCGTCGTTTGAAGAGGTGCGGACAAACATCCGCGCCTATGCGGACGCGACGCGCATCGAATACGCCGAGCACGACCCGATACGCGGACGCGCTCTGATACAGCAGCACGACCGGCGCTGGCTCATCGTCAATCCCCCCGCGATGCCGCTGAGCTCCAAGGAGCTGGACTTCGTCGCGGAGCTGCCCTATACACGGCAGTATCACCCGATGTACGAGCCGATGGGCGGTGTGCCGGGGCTTGAGGAGGTCAAGTTCTCGGTCATTCACAACCGCGGCTGCTTCGGCGGCTGCAACTTCTGCTCGCTGGCCTTCCATCAGGGGCGCATGGTCACGTCGCGCAGCCATGAGAGCGTTATCCGCGAGGTCACGGCGCTGACAAAGCTTCCGGACTTCAAGGGCTACATCAACGACGTCGGCGGCCCCTCGGCGAATTTCCGGCACTATTCCTGCCAGAAGCAGGCAAAATGCGGCATGTGCGCGGAGCGGCGCTGTCTCGCGCCGACCCCGTGCCCGAATCTCGACGCCGATCACTCCGATTATCTCGCGCTGCTGCGCAAGCTCCGCGCCATTCCCGGCGTGAAGAAGGTGTTCGTTCGCAGCGGCATACGCTACGACTACATGCTTCAGGACAAGAACGACGACTTCTTCGCCGAGCTTGTGAAGTACCACATCTCAGGCCAGCTCAAGGTCGCGCCAGAACACTGCATAGATTCCGTGCTCGACTACATGGGCAAGCCGCATATCGACGTGTACGAGCGCTTCATGGACAAATACAAGCGCCTGAACAACAAGTTCTGCAAAGAGCAGTACATCGTCCCCTACCTTATGAGCTCGCACCCCGGCAGTACGCTTCAGGACGCCGTGGCGCTGGCGGAATACCTGAACAAAATGGGGCGTCAGCCCGAACAGGTGCAGGACTTCTACCCCACGCCGGGCACGATATCGACCTGCATGTACTACACCGGCATCGACCCGACCACGATGAAGAGCGTCTACGTCGCCAAGACCTTCCACGAGAAAGCGATGCAGCGCGCGCTCTTACAGTGGAAGCGTCCCGACAAACGGCGGCTCGTTATCGAGGCGCTGAAGGAGGCCGGGCGCGAGGATCTGATCGGCTACGGCCCGGAGTGCCTTGTCAGGCCGGATGCGCCGCAGCAGCGCAGGCCCAATAAAGCCGCAGAAAAGCCGCCTGAGCCGAAAAAGCCGCAGAACAAGCAGGGCTGGGCGAAGGCCAAGCCCAAGAAGAATGCCCGTCCGGGCAGGGGGAAGCGCTGATGGAATATCTGGTCAGGTATCTCCCCGTATGGCTCGCGGCGTTCAGCGTGATCGCGTTCGCGCTGATGGGCATCGACAAAAGCAAAGCGCGGCGCGGCGCACGGCGCATCCCGGAGAAAACATTGTTTTTGTTCACGCTGCTCGGCGGCGGCATCGGCGGCACGCTCGGCATGTACCTGTTTCATCACAAGACCCGCCACTGGTACTTCGCCGTATTCTTCCCGCTCATCGCCATAGCGCAGGCCGCGCTGTATGTATGGCTGGTCATCAGGTTTTAACTAATAAGAATAACCGGCGGTGAAGCGCAAGCTTCGCCGCCGGTTTTGACATTTCTGATCCGTACACCCGGCACAGCCCATAAGCCGGCCGTTAATTCAAATTATCTAAAGCTTCTAAAGCAATTCACGTGTCGAGCACACGTGCTTTTTTATACTCGCTCCATCCGAGACGCTGTCCACAGCGGTCGCAGAACGCCGTGTAATCCCGCTCCAGCGAGCAGCCGCACCTCGGACACACCGCATAATATGACGCGCAGAGCATCCTTTTGCTTCTTATCTGCACCACGCGCCGATAGCTTTCACAATCCGTATTCATTTCACATCGACAGATCATTTTCTCCCGCACGGGTGAACTCATTCGTCCTCATGCGGAACTTCTTCCCCCTTTTCTTCGAGCTGTGCTTCCAGCTTATAGAGTCTGTCGGAAATTACGGTCAGAAATTTGTTCACCGCTTGGAACTCCTTCTCGATGGGTTCAGTGGATGCAGATTTTCGCTCGGAGGCTGCGGTTTGTCAGCGGAGCTTATCCCGGATACCAGCTCGGCGGGAGTTATCCCCATCCTCTCGGCTATTAGCTCTATGGTATCTGAGCGCATATTCTGCTGGCAGTTGAGATACGCCTGCAAAGACGACTTTCCTATGCCAAGCTCCTTGGAGAATTCGGTCAACGATAGCTGGCTTTCTTCCATCGCAGCCCGCATAGCCGCTGCAATGTTCTTCTGTATATCCAAGCCGATCAACCTCCCAGCTATAAGAATAGAAAAGCGCAGCCGTAAGGTAAAGACCAGCTTTCCGGCATATCGTACCGACTTTCCGGCACGGTGCCCGCGCGACGCCGCGCGCGGAAGCCGACAGCAACCGTCTGAGACCCAAGTACCCAGTCAGGCCAAATGTTCTCCGCATCCCGCCCTTGTTGATTTTGCGGTCCCTTAAAATAACAAACCTCCGACATTGCGGAGGTTTGCATAGGCACAGCTCTATCCGGCGAACCTTCGGATAGGCTATGGCCTATTAGAATATAGAACATGTTATGATGCTTTGTCAAGCTTTAAAATTGCTTTAAAAATTCCATTTTTATGGCTTTTTCAATATTTTTCCGTATTTATTCCCTTTAAATGTATATAAATGGAGCTGTCACCGGCTGTGACAGCTCCGTTTCGCTTATCCGGATTATTACGGCAGCTCCTTTATCACCAGACCCTTGAGGGTTCTGTGCGTTTTCTTCAGGATGAAATAAATTCCAACCGCCGCAAACAGGACGCCCATGCCGAGATTGCGCAGCACGATGGACTGATATTCCGGCGCATTCACGAACAGCGCCAGAACCAGAGTCGGCGCGTCACCGTATACGAAGCCGGGCAGAGTGCCGGCGGCTATTTCCTTGATAAGTTCTATCGTCTCGCCGCCGAAGGTGCCGAGTACGACGCCGAGCAGCGACATTATCAGCACTATCGCTATCTTGCCCTTGCCCTGCTTACCGTGCAGTATGTCATAGCCCTTGACGGAAAACAGCGCGATCAGCAGGCCGCCCACGACCGAGATGCGGCCGAGCATGTAGATCAGCGCCCAGACGATCGCACCGACCACGGCGCCAAGCAGCGCGCCGAGAAGTCCCGCACCGTAGCTGCCGGTGTCGTTCTCCTTCGCCGCCGCTTCTTCGCGGCGCGTGTCGCTCTCGATGCGCTCGCGGCAGGCACGGTGCAACTTCACGGGCACGTCGTTAATGAGCAGCCAGCTCTCCGTGCCGTCGAAGGGCTGTCCGCAGCAGGAGCAGACGTCCGATTTCGTTGCGCCGCAGGCGTCGAGTATCGGGAAAAAGAAGTCGAAAAACTCGTTCATTTTCTTCAGCGTACCAACGGTGTCGTTGAATACCACCACGATGCCGTCGTCCATGGGAGTCAGCTCTCTGACGCGGTATTCCTTCTGATAATTCGTCTGTCCGAGGCGCGAGAAAAATTCGCTCTTCGCGTTCGCGTCCTGTATGCTCGTGCTGAGCATCATGGTTTTGGTGCCGTTGCCGTCCCAGAACGCCGCGGAATAGCCGCGGAACGTACCATAGGCAAGGCCGTTTGCAACCTTCATGCCGTTTTCGTTGGCAAGCTTTTTAGTATCAGTTAACAAGGGCAGACACGCCTGACAGTGCGTCTTTTCGGCGCTTTCGCTCTTTTCGTCTTGAAGGGCGACAGCCCGTCTGCGTCTCAAAAAGCAAAAATCACTCGAAAATCCATCCCTGTCAGG
>CAVCWF010000198.1:0-3720 GCA_963605945.1 Lachnospiraceae bacterium | reverse complement strand
AGTCTCGATATTTGCAAGGGCGACGTTATCGTCATCATCGGCCCCTCCGGCTCCGGCAAATCCACCTTCCTGCGCTCGCTGAACCTGCTTGAGCAGCCGACGAGCGGCAGCATCGTGTTCGAGGGCGTGGACATCACAAAAAAGAAGGACGCTCAGGGCAAAAAAATCGACCTCGACAAGCACCGCCAGAAGATGGGCATGGTGTTCCAGCATTTCAATCTCTTCCCGCACAAGACGATAATGGGCAACATGACCATGGCTCCTGTGCTGGTCAAGCATATGCCGCAGGCCGAGGCCGAAGCCAAGGCGCATACGCTTTTGCAGCGCGTCGGTCTTGGCGACCGCGCCGACGCGTACCCCGCGCAGCTCTCCGGCGGCCAGAAGCAGCGTGTCGCGATAGTGCGCGCGCTCGCGATGGAGCCTGACGTAATGCTCTTTGACGAGCCGACCTCTGCGCTCGACCCCGAAATGGTCGGCGAGGTGCTGGACGTTATGAAGAATCTGGCCGAGACGGGCATGACGATGGTCGTCGTTACCCACGAGATGGGCTTCGCAAAAGAAGTAGGCAACCGCGTTGTATTCATGGACGAGGGCAAGATCGTCGAGCAGGGCAGCCCCGCCGACATTTTTGATAACCCGCAGAGCCCGCGTCTGAAGGACTTCTTGTCCAAGGTGCTGTGATGAGTGAGCTTAAAAATCTGGCGCTCGGCAGCGTTGACGAGAAATCGGCGCTGTTCGAGTCGGTAGCGAATAAAATATGGGATAACCCGGAGCTGTCGCTCAAGGAGTTCGGCGCGGCGAAGCTGTACTGCGATACGCTGCGCACCGAGGGCTTCGAGGTCGAGGAGAATATCTGCGGGATAAAGACTGCGTTTTCCGGCAAATTCGGCGAGGGCAAGCCCGTGATCGGCATCCTCGGCGAGTTCGACGCGCTGTCCGGCCTGTCGCAGACGGCGGGCGCGGAGGAGTACGCGCCACTTGTCCCCGGCGGCAGCGGCCACGGCTGCGGGCATAACTTGCTGGGCGCGGGTTCGCTTGCGGCGGCGGTAGCGGTGAAAAAGTATCTGGAGCTGAGCGGCAAGCCCGGCACGGTTATATATTTCGGCTGCCCCGGCGAAGAGGGCGGCGCGGGCAAGGCGTATATGGCGCGCGAGGGCGCGTGGTACGCGCTGGACGCGGCTCTTACGTGGCACCCGTCGGACGTGAACCAGAACGCGACAGGTACGAACAACTCCTGCATACAGGTGCTGTATAAATTCCACGGCAAGGCCGCCCACGCGGCGGGCGATCCGTATAACGGGCGCAGTGCGCTGGACGCAGTGGAGCTGATGAACGTCGGCGTGCAGTTCCTGCGCGAGCATATGACCGAGGACTGCCGCATACATTACGCGATAACCGACGCGGGCGGCGTCTCGCCGAACGTCGTGCAGGCAGAGTCCGCGGTGCTGTACATGGTGCGCGCGAATAAGGTGGCTGATTCCGTGAAGCTTCAGGCGCGCGTGGACGATATTGCGAAGGGTGCGGCGCTGATGACCGGCACGAGCTACGACCGTGTGTTCATAGACGGCACGGCGGAGCTGCTGCCGAACTACACGCTGGAAAAGCTCATGCACGGCTGCTTCGAGGAGGTCGGCGTGCCGAAGTGCACCGCCGAAGAGCTGGAATACGCCGCCGCGCTGAAGGCGACATATCCCCCGGAGCGCGACGTACCGGGGATCGGCGCAAAGTTTGACGCCGGCATAGCCAAGCAGGTCAAGGCGCTGAGCGAAAATATGACCAAGCCTGTCTACGATTTCCTCATGCCGCAGTATTCCGGCGAGGGCTTCCGTCCGGGCAGCACCGACGTCGGCGACGTGAGCTGGCAGACGCCGACCGCGCAGATAGAGGTTGCGGCGTGGCCCGCTGGCGTACCGGGACATTCATGGCAGGTCGTCGCCTGCGGCAAGAGCAGCATGGCGCACAAGGCGATGCTTTGCGCGGGCAAGGTCATTGCTTCCGCCGCGATAGAGCTTCTGGAGCAGTCGGAGCTGCTGGAAAAGGCCAAGAGCGAATTCAAGGAGCGCTCGGCTTCGGGCTACGTGTGCCCCATAGAGCCGGACGCGGTTCCGATAGCGCTGTAAGCTTATAAAGAAACATCCGTGGATAGGAGCGCATTTGCTCTTATCCACGGATGTTTTTATGCGGTTTTGCGGCTCAGTAGTTTGAAAACGCGGTGAATTCGGGACGGATGTAGTTCGCGCTGTCGGGCGTGCCGGAGATCGCGGTCAGCGCGCCGCCGCTGATGGCGTACAGCTCACTGTCGGCGGAGTCCGCGCCGCTGGAGCCTTCAAGCGCGACGGTGTTGTCGCCGCACAGGTAGTACCGCGCGCGTTCGCGGCTCTGGAACAGCTGCACGGGCGCGCCGTCGACGAGAGTGTAGGCGTCGAAGATCACCTTGTCGGTGAATCCGTCGCCGCTTATCTGACCGATCAGCAGTTCGTTCATGCCGTCGCCGTCAAGATCGACGAAGCAGTAGCCGACGCAGGCCGATTTGTCCTCCCCGGCGTAAATGCACAGGATTGACAGACCGGCTCCCATCAGATCGCCCTCGCCGGCATTGGCGGCCAGCGCGTCGCGGTACGCGATCAGAACGGAGGAGTAGGCGGCACCGTAATCGACTTCGGATGCAGCCGGGGTCACTTCGGGCGCGGCGGTAACTTCCGGGGGGGCTTCGGGCGCTTCCGTAACTTCGGGTGCGGGGGACGCAGGCTCGGAGGTGCTTACGGGAGCCTGAGTGGGAGCCGGGGTATCAGCCGCCGCGGGCTGACCGGCGCCGCATGCGCAGAGCATACACAGCGACAGTATTGCAGCGATAAATGTACAAGATTTTTTCATGTTTCTATCCTTTCTCTATTGCTTGGGTGGTAAGCATTCCAACGGAATGTTATTTTAGCCGCACCGCTGCCCGAATGCAATGGCGTGAGCGCAGATTTAAGAAAAGATAAGAAAGGATAAGAAAATCAGGATGCCGCTAAAAGCATCCTGATTTTATACGTTTTGCAGCTTATTTAAGCTCGCCGCGCTCCTTAAGAGCGTCCTTGCGGCTCAGGTCGATGCCCTTCGGGCCGACGTTCATAACCTTGACCCAAGTCATGTCGCCGACCTTGAGAACGTCCTCGACCTTCTCGGTGCGCTTGAACTCAAGATCCTTGATCTTCACAAGGCCGTCCTTGCCGGGAACCAGCTCGACCCATGCGCCGAAGTCGGAACGGATGTTGGAGACCTTACCGTAGTACAGTGCGCCGACTTCCGGCTCGAACACGATGTCCTCGATGGTCTTGCGCGCGGCGCGGCAGGCCTCGATATCGGAGCTTGCGATGAAGATGGAGCCGTCGTCGTTGATGTCGATCTTGCAGCCGGTGTCTGCGGTGATCTTCTGGATGACCTTGCCGCCGGAGCCGATGACCTCGCGGATCTTGTCGGGGTTGATCTTCATCTGGATCATCTTGGGCGCGGACTTGGCCAGCTCCTTGCGCGGCTCGGCGATGGCCTTGAGCATGATCGCGTCGAGGATCTGGAAGCGGGCTTCCTTGGTGATCTCGAAGGCTTCCTTGACAATCTCATGCTTCAGACCGTCGTTCTTGAGGTCCATCTGGATGGCGGTGATGCCCTGCTTGGTACCTGCGACCTTGAAGTCCATCTCGCCGTGGAAGTCCTCAACGCCCTGAATGTCGATGAAGG
>CAVCWF010000197.1:0-5380 GCA_963605945.1 Lachnospiraceae bacterium | reverse complement strand
CGGCACTTCAGGCTCCAGCAGGGCCTGAAGCTCGTCGATTTTTGCCAGTACGTGCTCGTTTGACAATGTTGTGCTGACAAGCTCCGAGTAGCGCGACAGCAGCTGTTCGCGGAAGCGCGCGTTTGTCATCAGGCGATTGATGAGCTGCGACACCTGAACCGCGCGGCTGGAGTCGGTTATGTTCGTGAAGCAATTGCTTGCGTAATTGAATGTCCAGTCCAGATCGTAGAACGCGATCTGCCACTTTCCGCCGTCGTTGACCTTGAAGTAGCGCATGTTGCCGTTGACGTCGGAGTTCGCAGTGTAGCCCTCGATGAGGAACCAATCGACGACATTGTCTATATCGAGCACGGAGCAGATGTAATCGTAGTTCTCATCCAGAGTCATATCGTTGTCGCGGCAGAACTGGTATACCTCCTGATACACCTCAGAGCTGAGGGCAACGGGAGATTTCAGCATCGTGACATCGTCCTTCTTTACGCCGTTGTGGGATGCGTAATACTGCTTCGAGAAGTCCTCCTTCAGGCAGTAGATGCCGTAATAGTTCCCGTTGATGTACAGAATGCAGTATTTGCTGTTCTGGGTCGGCACATTGTCGCCCATCTCAAGGCACAGTTCCTGAAACAGCTCGTTTCGGATAATGGCCAGCGGGTAATCCTGTCCGGCGCGGATCGAGAGGGAACTGAACTCGGTGACGTCGGAGCCGAATATGTCATAATCCAGCATATCGTCGCCGTAGCAGCCGCGGAAGCTGACACCCATGCTCTTCTTCGGGTTTTCAAGGCTTGTCCAGCCCTTCATCTTCAAGCCGCAGTCAATGTTGAACGAGCCGCCGTCCTCAAAATAGGATATGTTCGCCGGTATCTCATAGTATTTACGCTTGTTGTAATATATCCCGGAGAAGGTGGAGGGGGAGTCCGTTGACAGACTCAGCACCGGCAGAGTGTGATTTTCGTTTATTATGTAGCTCAGGGTTATCGCGCGGGACGGAGCCGCTCCGTCCTGAACGTTTATCGCACGGACGACGGTCGTCTTGTCGAGCGTCAGGGGTTCGGTGTACTCGGCGCTGTTTTCATCGGGGCGGGAACCGTCGGTCGTGTAGAATATTCTGCCGCTGCCCTCAAGCTCAACGCTCACGCTCGTCACGTCGTTATATACTCCGTCTTCGCCGAGCGATACTGGCTGAGCGGATATGTACCGGTACGCGTTCCCGCGGTTACCGCTCCACGGAGTCGGAGATGAGAGGTAGAAGAAACCGTTCTGGCCGTCTGTCCGTCCGACAGACCAGTCCTTGAAAATGTCGTGCAGCCACACATAATCGGTCACGCGCTGCTGTGCGGCGCTTGTGAGGTACAGCCGTTCGCTGGTGGAATTCAGCGAGAAATTGCTGTGCACGGTGTCGCTCGTGCTGAGGTCGCTGTCGCCGGAGCAGTGGACGACAATCAGCGCGCCCGGATCGAGATATCTTTCGGGCAGCCGCCAGAGCATGAGGTCATCCTTATCGTCGGAGAGGTAGTACTCCGCAAGCATTATCGGCTCTTCCGAAACATTCTTCAGCTCCACCCAGTCGTAATATTCGCCGTTGGGCTGGCGGTTATAGGAGTCGTTATAGACCATGACCTCGTTTATGACGAGGGGAGAGGACGCGGTGTGCGCGGCGCAGAAAAGCTCATAGCCGTCCGCGTCGTTTGAATATCCCGGCGTCGGCCAGATGCAGTCCTCAAAGCTGCCGTCCGCACGGCGGACGCTTGAGTGGTCGGCCTTGGTCGATACGTTCGGAGCGCTGTCGGCCAGATAGTTTTCGGGCGCGTAGAGATACAGCGTCTCTTCCTCGGAAAGGGAAAAGCTTGCGTGAAGCTCAGTCCCCGTGCTCTCCTTGGAAGAGGCGAACACCAGCAGATAGCCGCCCGCATCGATCGTCACGTCGGGGAAGCTCCATCCGGATTTGTCCTCGCCGTCAGAAACGCGCCATCCGGCGAGAGATACGGGAGAATCCGAGGTGTTGACCAGCTCGAACCAGTCGGAAAACTCTCCGTCGGAGTCAAGCAGGGTAGCGTTGTTTTTGACCATAAGCTCCGATATCTTGATCTTGTCCGCGTCCGGGCTGATATACGGCGTCGGCTCCGGAGTAGGCTGTGGCGTGGGAGCCGCGGTCGGAACCGGCGTGGCCGCCGGCGCGGGCTGGCTCTTGCCGCAGGCGGCAAGGATCAGGCAGAGCAATACTATAACCAATACAGAGAGCAGTTTATTTCTTTTCAATTCGACACCTCCATATTTGCAGGTAGTATTATTATAACATAGCGCCGCGCTTTTTCAACAAAAAGTGCCTGCGGAACTGTAAATTCCGCAGGCATTGGCATTTATTTCATTTTCTCTTATGCGGTTTGGGCAGCGGCGTGACGGCTTCGAGGATCGGTATCACGACGGAAAGCAGCTCGGAATCCTCGATATCGAGAATGTAGTGCAGCTTCGCGCCCTCATATGGGAAGCCGCGCTCCGCGTCATCCAGATATGCGGCAAGCTCCGGTAGCATCTTGACAAACACGGTGTTGTCGCACACGGTGATTATCGGTTTACCGTTGAGATAGACCATATATTCGCCGAACATTTTCCTGCTGTGCACGGCTCCAAACGGTTCAAGTCTCTCGCAGACAAATTCGTTGTATTCCGGTGTGGTAGCCATTACTTCTCCTTAAAGCTCCGCAAATATTGCCGCGCCGCGCTTCTTCAGCCATATGCAGAGCAGCGCGTCGATGCACACCGTCACCGCGAGCGCGATGGAGAGATATGCGGCAGACGACATGACCGCATCAGCAGCCATAAGATAGACCGCAATAATGACGATAGCGTATATCCAGCCGCCGAAGAGCGATATCGTGACGGACGCGCCCTGCTTTATCGGCGCAGTTTCGTTCGTCCACGCGAGATTCGGACGCTTGAGGTCTATGAGCATCCCGATACCGGCCATCATAAAAATATAGGCAATGGGCAGCAGAATCATAAGCGCGGTGTTAAGCGTGTCAAGGCGCAGTATAATGGCCGCGCACACGCTGCACAGCAGCGACGCCGCGCCCGCCAGCAGCATATGCATCGTGAGCTTCGCGCGGAGCACGTACCACGCGGGCACGGGGAGTGATTGCACTACCCATATGTTTTTGCCCTCAAGCGAAACCGACGGAGCCGCCATATCGTTCATCGCGCCCATCACGCAGATGCCGCCCGCCAGCAGCACAGCGGAAATGTCGGCAGAGTCGAACACGTCCATCAGCAGTGCGCTTATATCCGCGCCCTTAATGAGCAGCAGCACGGCTGCAATCGGCATGATGAACAGACCAAGTCCGCAGTTGAGCATGTAGTTTGGACTGGAGCCGAAGCGCGCAAGCTCTTTCCCAAGCAGCGCCCGCGGGGCGGAATGAAGCTTCGCCGCCTTTTCGCGGTATCTGACCTTGGCTGTGCCGCCGGTGGAGGTTGCGATTTTCAGGAAGCTTCGGGACAGCAGCACCCAAGTCAGCGCAAACAGCGCCAGAACAACGGCGGAGACGATGAGCGTATCGACCCAGCTGCCGGATGCGGCGCGCCCGAACACGTACAGCGGATATGCCGCCGACACCACCTTCGCGCCCACCGCGCCGAGATCCGCGAGCATGGCCTGAAGCATGTACGACGCGCGGAAGCAGACAAAATAATACACGGCAAAGAGCACGAGCGACACGATAACCGTAATGATGCTCTTGTTTTTCAGCTTGAGGCTGATTTTGGCGACCAGCCAGCCGAGCGCGCAGGACAGAACCAGCACAAATATTGAGATCATCAGCAGCGCGATAATCGAGCAGATGACAGCGGAGAACGTGACGGACGCAACCACCCAGTAGACTATCATCGCCGGGACAAATATGACTGCCGCGTACATCAGCCCCATGAGATACACGCTCATAAGACGCGAACCCATGATTATTTTCACGGGGATGGGCATCGACAGCAGGAGGTCATTGTCCTTGGCAATGTACAGGCTGGAATAGGTGTTGAACACGCTGCCGAATGCGCCGAGAAATACGGCCATCAGCCCCATGAGTGCTAAGTACAGCCAGTCCATGCCGACAGAAGTCATTGCATCGCACAGGGTAAGAGACAGGAACGTGAAAATACCGCCCAGCAGTCCCACCATTATCAGCACAAAAAGCGCGATAAACAGCGCGGTTGAGAGCGTGGAGCGCTTCCGGTTCTTCTTCGCATCATAGAAGTAGCTCCGGAATATCTCCATGATCTGCTTTTTTACAAGCGTTTTCAGCATGACGTGTCCTCCAGCTCAAGGAAGACTTCTTCAAGGCTGTCGTCGCCCTTGACCTCTTCCATGGTTCCGGCACGGATGAGCTTGCCGGACTTGATTATGGCAACTTTGTCGCAGAGCTTTTCCGCAACCTCAAGGACATGGGTCGAGAAGAATATCGCCCCGCCGTTGTCGCAGACTTCGCGCATCATTCCCTTGAGCAGATGCGCAGCCTTCGGGTCAAGGCCGACAAACGGCTCGTCCATGATTATAAGCTTCGGGTCGTGCAGCCACGCGGAAATTATCGCAAGCTTCTGCTTCATGCCGTGCGAGTACGCCGCAATGGGCTGCGCGAGGTCGTCGGTCAGTTCAAAGATATCGGCGTATCTGCGTATGCGCTCCTGCCGCGCGTCGGCACTGACACCGAATATGTCGGCCACAAAGTTGAGGTACTTTATACCGCTCATGTAGTCGTAAAGGTCGGGGTTATCCGGTATGTAGGCAAGCTGCTTCTTGCAGGCGAGCGAGTCTCGCTTTACGGATACGCCGCCGATGTATATCTCGCCGGAATCAAACTGCTGAATACCTACGACGGATTTCAGCGTCGTGGTCTTGCCCGCGCCGTTATGGCCTATGAAGCCGTATATTTCCCCCGGAGCGATGTGGAGCGAAAGATCGTCCACCGCCTTTTTATCCCCGAACGTTTTTGTGAGATGCTCTATACGTAACATTTTTTCTCCTCCCAGCATTGAACTCATAAAAACGCGCCGGACATTTCAGAAAATGTCCGGCGCGGCTTCTTCCATGCGAGATACTTATATAGCACTTGTCGTAATATGTCAAGACGAGCTGCAGGATTTTTACAATTATGAAGATTATTTAAGATTCAGAAGAACAGTTTTATCAGTATCAGCAGTATTACGCCCGGAACGCCAAGGCAGCCGGTGATGAGGGCGTTTACCCAGTTTATGCCGAGCGTGAAGCCGACAAAATCGCCGAAGAAGTTGAATACAAAGAGGATAATAAAGCCGAAAAGTGCATTCAGCAGAAGTTTGAACGCAAGCTTCATCGGCGCGGCGATGATCTTGAGCAGGAGTATTATGACCGCAATCA
>CAVCWF010000196.1:0-4027 GCA_963605945.1 Lachnospiraceae bacterium | reverse complement strand
GCGACTATCTCCTTCGGCAGACGGAACTGCGGGATACCGTAGACCAGAACGCCGCCGGACTTATGGAAGGCTTCGTAAACGGTGACGTCGTAGCCCATCTTTCTCAGGTCGCCCGCGCAGGTAAGACCCGCAGGGCCGGAGCCGACGACCGCAATGCGGTGGCCGTTCGATTCGGGAACCTTGACCTCATCCTTGACGTCCTTATTCATATGGTAATCTGCGACGAAGCGCTCAAGGCGGCCTATGCCGACGCTCTCTCCCTTGATGCCGCGCACGCACTTAGATTCGCACTGCTTCTCCTGCGGGCAGACACGGCCGCAGACGGCAGGCAGGGAGTTGGTGGAGGTGATTATCTCATACGCCGCGTCGAAGTCGCCCTCGGCGACCTTCGCAATAAACTGCGGGATGCGCACCTTTACGGGGCAGCCAGTGCGGCAGAGGGAGTTTTTACAGTTGAGGCAGCGTTTCGCCTCGTCTATTGCCATTTCGGGGGTGTAGCCGAGGGCGACCTCGTCGAAATTACCGGCGCGAACCACGGGATCCTGTTCGGGCATCGGGTTCTTTTCCATCTTCATATTAGCCATTGCGCTTACCTCCCGTCATGCTGCAGATATGCTTTGCGGCCTCGTCCTGCTCGTCCTTATAGAATGCCGCGCGCTTGAGAAGAGAATCGAAGTCGACCTCGTGCGCGTCGAAGTCCGGCCCATCCACGCAGGCAAACTTCGTCTCGCCGCCGACGATGACGCGGCAGCCGCCGCACATGCCGGTACCGTCGACCATGATCGGGTCGAGGGAGATGATGGTCTTGATGCCGTAGGGGCGGGTGACGTCGGCGAGGAACTTCATCATGATGTCCGGGCCGATGGCGATGACGCGGTCAAACTGCGGCTTGCCCTCCTTGATGTTGGCCTCTATCTCGTCCTGAAGGTACTTCGTGGTGAAGCCCTTCTCGCCGTAGGAGCCGTCGTCGGTGCAGATGATGAGCTTGTCGGACGCGGCCTTCAGCTCGTCCTTGAGGATGACGATATCCGCGCTTCTGAAGCCGGCGATGAACGTGACGTCGATGCCGAGCTTATGCATTTCCTTTGCGATGGGGTATGCGATCGCGCAGCCGACGCCGCCGCCGACAACGCAGACCTTCTTCAGCCCTTCCATTTCGGTGGCCTTGCCGAGGGGGCCGACAAAGTCGGTTATATAATCGCCCTGCTCTACGGTGTGCAGCATTCTTGTTGTGCGGCCGGCGGCCTGCACCATGACGGTGACGGTGCCCTTCTCACGATCCCAGCCCGCGATCGACACCGGGACGCGCTCGCCCTGCTCGTCAAGGCGGAAAATGACGAACTGTCCCGCCTGCGCGTGCTTCGCCGCCAGAGGCGCTTCTATCTCAAACAGACAGATTGTCTTCGCCTCGTTTAAAAATCGCTTCGTTACTACTTTATACATCTTTTACCTCCATACCTTATCCGATGTATTCCGATGTATTTATACACAATTTATTATTGTACCCTACGGCAGGAACAAAGTCAAACGGTTTGTGGTACTTTTCTATGTTAAATCAATAGCTAATGGGCAGCAAGCAAAGCCGCCCGGAAACGGGCGGCTCCAAGCTGATTTCGCTGTCTCGCTTACTTTTCCGAGCTTATCTCAACGCTTCCGAGCAGCGCCGCGAGGTTCTCGTCGTCCTGAAGCTCGTCGAGCGTATCGTCGTTGCCCTCGGCCTTGATGACCGTCACGAGCAGATAGCTGTATTCGTCGCCCGGCACTGGGAAGCACATGCATATGCAGTCCCCGTCGATGTAGCGTATGCCGCGCAGCGTGCCGAACTCGACCTCGCCATAGCCTTGGAACTTGCCGCGCGCCGCCGCGCTCATCGCGGCGAAGTCCTCGCCGTGGTAGTATCCGGCGTATTCTATCTGGGCTGTGAAGTCCTCGCCGTATACCACGGCGACGTGGGAGTCGCTGGAGTAGGCGTGGAAGCTGTCCTCTATCACGGCAAAGCTGAAGCGCTCAGGATCGTAGCCGACCTTGACCTCTACGGTCGCCACATCCTTATAGCCGGAGACGAAGCTGTAACTTCCGGTTTTGAGCTGCACCGCGGGCGCGGATTTCTTCGCTGCCGGTGCGGACTTTGCGTCGGCTGCGGACTGCGGCTTTCTGCGCATGGCGAGCACTGCGGCTGCCGCCGCAGCGGCTATGCCGACAGGCGCGATGATCTGCCATTTTTTCATGGTGGGCACCTCCAAATATTTGACTTCCGAAGATTATATTTATTGTACCACGGATTTGCGTCATTTCAATCACGAAATTCAAAAACTCCGCCCCGCTGCTTCCTTGACTCCGGCTCCCCGGCGGGCTATAATCGCATTACCCCGCAGATACGAGTCTCAGGAGGTTCAACATGACCGATATTATCGCGCGGCGGCAGTTCGCGCCGCTGTACATCTGGCTGGACATCGCGTTTCTCTGCGTGTTTCTGGCGCTGCTGCTGATGAAAAAGAAGTATATGACGGTGCTGGTCGGGCTTGTGATGGGCGTGGTGTACATGCTGGTCGATTACGGCATCTTTCATCTCATCTGCCACTCGCGCAGTATCTCCGAGGGACACAGCCTGTTCTGGGTTCTGCTGTGGATGTCGGTCAGCTATGGATTCACGAATTTTACGTGGATATGGCTGTGGCTGTCGAAGGACGAGCACCTGTTCGAGTGGTCGCTGCTGATACTCGGCTGGTGGTTCTGCTGCCCGCTGCTGACGCAGACCTTCGCCCCCGGCGCCGCGCCGATAATCATCCAGCGCACGACCGGCGCCTACCACGGCTACATGGCGCTGATACTCTTCGTCGGCTATCTCGGCGTGATAATCTATAATCTGCGGCAGCGCGACCGCGAAAAGCGGGTGAACATCCCGTGGATACTGGCCATCGGGATACTGGTTCAGTTCGGCTGGGAGGCCGGGCTGCTGCTGGGCGGCATACGCAGCGCGGGCTTTGCAAGCTTCGGCGACAAGCTGCACACGCTGATAATCAATTCCCTGCTGGAGACCAACCTCGGTATGCCGTATGTGTACCTCATCTTCGCGGCCTATTCCGCGAAATTTACCGAGCAGCTCCGCCGCAGGCCGGACGCGCTGACGCTCACGGAGCGCATCGCGGAGAACAACCGCGAGCGCGTGAGATAAATATACCCCCCCATGAGTCGTTGCTCATGGGGGGTATCTACTTAGCCGTATCCGTGGTCAACGTGACGCCACGCGCCGCCGTTACTGCGGACGAGGATCCACTGCCATCTGTTGTAGGTCGAGTTCGGATTGAGCGAGCCGTCGCCGCCGGACGAATCGACGTCGAAGGATGAGCCGATCACTATCGCTTCGACATCGGAGTCGTATTGCTCCGCAATCCGGTCAAACTCATCCGCGTGGTCGTCGCCGACGTAATAGAGCTGCGTCAGTGTGCAGCCTTTGAACTCTCTTTTGAAGTAGTTCTCAACCGTCCGGAAGGCGGCCTCAATGTCGGCGTCGGAGTATATCTCCGATGGCTCCCATTCGATGATCTGGACGTTATCGACGTTCCCGCCGCCGCATCCGGCCAGTGCGAGCACCAGCGCCAGCGCCGCCAGCAGGAGCATAAAACGCTTTTTCATGGGGGTATACCTCCTTATCATGCACATTTTGCCAAAGAAAGTATACCATATCCCCGCTCCGCATTCAACATAAGAACTCTTAAGGCTGCGGGCGGTATTGTCACTCCTTCGGAAGATTGAAGATTTCGTTTTTTTAAGATGGTTCAGAATGGGGCATTGTTTTATAGCCTATTCATTCTTCAATTGCCGCAGCTGCGGCAGGATTAGGATCACGGAGATCACAAATGCGATCCAGTCGGCAAAAGGCGTTGCCCATGCAATGCCGGAAACGCCCATCGTTTTGTTGAGCAGAAGCATAAAGGCAATATCAATACTGCCCTTGCGCAGAAGCGACAAAAACAGCGGCTGCACCTTTTTGCCGATTGCCTGAAAGACGGTGATACACATAAAG
>CAVCWF010000195.1:0-6317 GCA_963605945.1 Lachnospiraceae bacterium | reverse complement strand
GAAGAGACCTTCAACGGAGGAGAGCTGACATGAACGACAGAGAGAAAAAATTCATACCTGATGAGGACGTGTATCTTTTCAATACGGGCTGCGCGCGCAAGGCGTGGCTTTGCTTCGGCTGCCGCTATATTCCGGAGCTTGAGGCGCACCGTTTTGTTGTCTGGGCGCTGAACGCACAGCGGGTCAGTCTCGTCGGCGATTTCAACTCGTGGGATCGCGCCGCGACTCCGATGGAGCGCATCGACGGCGGCGTATGGGTCTGCTTTGTCGAGGGGCTTGCCGACGGCGTTCTCTATAAATTCTGCGTCACCGGCGCAGACGGACGCGAGATACTGAAGTCCGACCCATTTGCCGCTTGGAGCGAGCACGGCGAGAACACCGCCTCCAAGGTCTGGAACGGTGGGAGCTATAAATGGACGGACGAGAGTTACATGAGCCGCCGCGCCGCGCGCGATTTCATGCGCGAGCCGATGAGCATATACGAGCTGCACCCCGGCTCATGGCGCAATCTGAGCGGCAAGAAGCCCGCCTACCGGGAGCTTGCCGATTCGCTCGCCGTCTACTGCAAGCACATGGGCTTCACGCATGTTGAGCTTATGCCCGTCACGGAGTATCCATACGACGGGAGCTGGGGCTATCAGGTCACGGGGTATTACGCCCCGACCTCGCGCTACGGTAACCCGGACGATTTCAAATACCTTGTGGACAAGCTGCACCATACCGGCATCGGCGTCATCATGGACTGGGTGCCCGCGCATTTCCCGAAGGACGAACACGGGCTTGCCAATTTTGACGGCACTCCCCTCTTCGAGTGCAAGGAGCGCCGCATGGCGGAGCACCCCGAATGGGGAACTCTGGTGTTCGACTACGCGTCGGATCAGGTGCAGAGCTTCCTCGTTTCGTCGGCCTGCAAGTTCTTCGAGGAATACCACATCGACGGCATCCGCGTCGACGCGGTAAGCTCTATGCTGTACCTCGACTACGGCCGCCGCCCCGGCGAGTTCACGCCGAACCGAAACGGCGGGAACATAAACCTCGACGCGGTCGCGTTCCTGCAGAAGCTGAACTCCACGGTGCTTGTAAATTACCCCGGTGCGGTGACGATAGCCGAGGAGTCGACCGCATTCCCGAAGATAAGCGCGCCGCCGGAGGACGGCGGGCTGGGCTTCTGCTTCAAGTGGGATATGGGCTTTATGCACGACACGCTCGACTACATGTCCATGGACCCGCTATACCGCAGCCACCACCACGACAAGCTCACCTTCTCGATGATGTACGCGTTCTCTGAAAACTACGTGCTCGCCTACTCACATGACGAGGTCGTACACTGCAAAAAGTCGATGATAGACAAGATGTTCGGCGACTACGACCAGAAGTTCAGCTCGCTCCGCGCGCTGTACGGCTATCAGTTCGCCCATCCGGGCAAGAAGCTGATATTCATGGGCGGCGAGTTCGGGCAGTTCATCGAGTGGAACTGGCGGCAGGGGCTTGACTGGCTGCTGCTTGACTATCCGCGCCATGAGCAGCTGCGGCAGTATTACCGCGCGCTCAACAGGATATACACCGCCACTCCCGCGATGTATGGCCGCGATCACGGCTGGGACGGCTTCAAGTGGCTGAACGTCGACGACCGCGAGCGCAGTTCCGTCGCGTTCATGCGCATGGAGCCGGACGCGGAAAAGGGCGCGTATCTTGTCTGCGCCTGCAACTTTACCCCCGTGCGGTACGACGATTTCCAGATCGGACTGCCCATGGCCGGTACGCTTAAAGAGATACTCAACAGCGATGACGAGCGCTTCGGCGGCAGCGGAGTGAAGAACCCCGGCGCCGTGCGGACGCGCAGGGAGCCGTTTCTCGATATGCAGCATTCGGCGCGCATAGTTCTCCCGCCGATGAGCTGTGTATACTATGAATTTAAACCGAGGAAGAAATAATTTGAGGGGTGAGTATTGTGCTGCACGATGCCATGTCGTTGAATGCAGAAAATGAAAAAGCACTGCAAGATTTTCTGCTTGATATAGATTGTCTTGACGAGCTTATTCCTTGGGTCGGTAAATTCAACATTTTTGACGTTCTCAAAATATCCCGCACGGAAATTCGGCATAGTAATGTGCTTGCGTGGCTGTTAGATGCAAACGAGAACCACGGTCTGGGTGATATGTTTATCCGAGAAATAATGCAGACACTTGTCGAAGAAGATGACAGCGGCAAATACGATGTCTTCAGACTTTTGCTGCTGGATTTTCACTCCTTTACGGTTTACCGCGAGTGGAACAATATTGACATCATGCTTTTGTCGGATGAGGAAAAAGTCGTAATAGCCTTCGAGAATAAGGTCGGTTCTCATGAGCATAGTGACCAGCTTAATCGTTATAGAAATATCCTTGAACGTGCGTACCCAGAATATGAGAGAATATGTATTTTTCTTACGCCCGAAGGAGAATTGCCCAGTGACGAAGAGAATTGGGCAGTGCTGACATATACAAATATAGTTGAAGTACTTGAAAAAACACACGACAAAGCCGAGATGTCACCGGACATAGAGCTTCTCATTAACAATTATATTGCAACTATAAGGAGGGATATCGTGGACGATCAGCAACTTGCCGATATTTGTAATAAGATCTATACAAAACACAAAAAGGCGCTTGACATTATATATGAATATAGGGTCGATAACAAAGTACAGATAACGTCCGTAATAAAAGACGTCCTTCGAGAGTTTGCGGAGGAAGGTCGAATAATCTATAACGATAAGAACGTTGGATCATATATCAGGTTTCATACGAAAGAAATGGACGAAGTAATACCCCCTCTTGATGAATCACAGCAAGATAGGGGTTCTTGGGGAGATTGCGCTCTATACAATTTCTGGCTATTACGTGATGAAAACGGGTTATCAGCATGCTTTGAATTAGGCGGGGTCAACGTTCCAGATTCGCAGATGGCTGTAATGCAGGAAATCATCGATTTGGAAAAGCCAAACGATAAGAAACGTCTCCAGTTCAAGTATAAGCGTATATATAGTAAAAAATACAGGATTGAAGAATCTGGCGATGTTATGATGACTGCTCGTTCACAAGTTATAACTGCGGTAAATGATTTGCTGCGTTGGGAAAGACGTTTACTGGATAAGTTGAAAGAGCCTGTTTGGGTCTAATCTAGAAAATTACGAAAGGAAGTACGCCATGAAAAAAGAGTTTCGTGAAATACTGCGTGAAAAGAACCTCACCGCGCTGCCGAACGTGCTGCTGGCGTCGGCAGAGTGCGCTCCGCTGAGCAAGACCGGCGGGCTTGCCGACGTCGTCGGCACACTGCCGAAATCGCTTGCAAAGCTCGGCATCGACGCGCGCGTCATAACGCCGTATCATCGCGTCATCAAGGATAAATATGCCGACCGTGTGGAGCACATGTTTGACTTTTACTGCACACTCGGCTGGCGGCAGGAATATGTAGGGATAGAAAAGCTCGTGCTCGACGGCGTGACGATATACCTTGTCGACAATGAGCAGTATTTCGGCGATAAGATATACCGCGGCGGCAACCCTGAGGGCGAGCAGTACTCGTTCTTCTGCCGCGCGGTGCTCGATGCGATACCGAACCTCGGCTTCGATGTGGACGTCGTCCACTGCAACGACTGGCACACGGCGATGATCCCGATGCTCGCGCGCACGCAGTACCGCGGCGCGAAGCAGGAGCAGATAAAGTACCTGCTGACGATACATAACATCGCGTTTCAGGGCAAGTTCGGCTTTGACTTCGTGCAGGATATGCTCGATGTCGACAGCCGCTACTATACGCCGGAGTTCATGGAGCTCAACGGCTGCGCGGACTTTCTCAAGGCCGGCTGCGTCTTTGCCGACCGCATAAACACCGTCAGCCCCAGCTACGCCTCGGAGATAAAAATGCCGTATTACGCAGAGGGGCTTGAGGGCATCCTGAACGCCCGCAGCGCGGAGCTTTCGGGCATCATAAACGGCATTGACAAGAAGGTGTTCAATCCCCACGCCGACAAGCTCCTCCCCGCGGCATATGACCGCGGGCATCTGAAGGGCAAGGCCGTCTGCAAGGCAGCGCTTCAGGAAAAAATGGGGCTTGAGCAGCGCCCGGATGTGCCGCTTGTGGCGATGGTCACGCGCATGACCGAGCAGAAGGGCTTCGACCTCGTCGCCTGCATACTCGACGATATCATGCAGCGGGAGGACATTCAGTTCATGCTCCTCGGCAGCGGCGACGAACGGTTTGAAAACTTCATGCGCGCCGCGGAATACCGCTACAAAGGGCGGCTGTGCGCATACATCGGGTACAGCGAGGAGCTGAGTCATCTCGTCTACGCTGCGAGCGACTTTTTCCTCATGCCCTCGCGCTTTGAGCCGTGCGGCCTGAGCCAAATGATAGCCATGCGCTATGGCTCCCTGCCGATAGTGCGCGAGACCGGCGGTCTGCGCGACACCGTGACGCCCTACAATCGCTTCACCGGCGAGGGCAACGGCTTCTCGTTTGCAAACTACGACGCTTGGGAACTGCGCGACGCAATACGTCTCGCGCTGAGCTGCTGGAGCGATAAGGACGTTATGCGCGGGCTTATCGACCACGCGATGAAAGCCGATTTCGGCTTTGAAATTTCTGCACAGGAGTACGCAAAGCTTTATATATGGATGCTGTAAGAGAGACAGAAAACGAAAAAACCTTTGAGATATACTTCGGCGGCACTTATACCGAATGCTGGAGCGAGGATTACAGCCTTGCCATCCGTTACAGCAGCCGCCGGAGCGTTACGGCAAGGCGGATAGACGGAGCTTGGCGCGCCGCAGGCGGCGACGCAGAGCTATGCGCGGAGCTTGAGTCGGCAGACTGCCCTGCGGCGATGCGCGAATATTTCGACGCGGCGGCGACAGTATATGCCGCGGCGCAGGACTGCGTCGAGCGCGGTCTGCCGCTGGAGCGTCTGCGCGAGTGTCTGCCGGTGCAGAAGAGCGCATACGCGGCGGCGGAGCTGTTGCGGCTGCTGATGGACGACTGCGGGCTGAAGCTCGAAGCCGCGCTTGAGATATGCGCAGAGTGCTGTGAGGACTGCCGCATGGCGGACACCGATGAGGAGCAGCTGCTGCCATACCAGCCGCGCACAGCGCACATCATCTCGGTACTGCGCGATATCAGCTCAAAGCAGCTCGCGGCGGTACACGATGCGCGGGGCATCCGGTTCCGCTGCCCCGCCGGCGCTGTCAGGAGCGGCGAAGAGCTTCGGCTCAGCTTTCGCCTTGCGTCCGGCAGGATAAACAGCGCCGCACTCATTCTATACGGCGACGATTTGAATCTTGAATACGCGATGGAAAGCTCCGGTGAGCTGTACTCCGCATACATCGCGCCGCAAAGCCCCGCGGCGCTCTGGTACTGCTTCCGTCTCGATACTGACGACGGCGAATGCTGGCTCTGCCCGGACGGGAGCGGATATTACGGCAGGCTCTATCCCGAACGCCGCAGCGGCTTCCGCCTGACGGTGTTCTGCCGCGACTTTGAGACCCCGGCTTGGTTCCACCGCAGTGTGATGTATCAGATATTCCCCGACCGCTTCGCGTTCTCGGACGACGATACCGCGAGCCGCGGGATAGAATATCACAAAAGCCTCGGCCAGACTCCGGAGCTGCACAGGAGTCTTGACGAGCCTGTGCGCTACTGGCCGCGCGAATTTGAGACCTCGTATTCGCCTGACGATTTCTACGGCGGCACCCTGCGCGGTATTGAAAGCAAGCTGCCGTATCTGAAGGAGCTTGGCGTGACCTGCCTGTACCTTAACCCCATCGTCGAGGCGCGCTCGAACCACCGCTACGACAGCTCGGATTATATGAAGGTCGATCCGATCCTCGGCACGAACGAGGACTTCACGCGCTTATGCGAGACGGCGCGCGGCATGGGGATACGCATAATGCTCGACGGCGTGTATTCGCACACCGGGGCGGACAGCGTATATTTCAACCGCTATGGCTCATACCCCGGCGCGGGCGCGTGTCAGGGCGCGCAGTCGCCGTATTACAGCTGGTACGATTTCCGCCATTTCCCGGATGACTACCGCTGCTGGTGGGGCTTCAAGGATCTGCCGGAGGTCAACGAGCGCAACGGTGCTTGGCAGGACTTTATCGTCAGCGGGGATAACAGCGTCGTGAAAACGTGGCTTCGGCGCGGCGCATCCGGCTGGCGGCTCGACGTTGCCGACGAGCTGCCGGACGACACTCTCGCGCTCATCCGCTCGGCTGTGAAGAGCGTTGACCCCGACGCGCCGGTTCTCGGCGAGGTCTGGGAGGACGCAGTGATAAAGG
>CAVCWF010000194.1:1963-6322 GCA_963605945.1 Lachnospiraceae bacterium | reverse complement strand
ATACTATTTTTAAAATATAGAAAACTAATTAGTTTGGAGGATGGCGATGGTTAAAGACGAACACGCTTCCAGATATATCGGTATTCTTGCGAACCGCTTGCGGAGAGAGATCGACGCTCTGTCTTTCCGGGGACAATACAGCGGAACAGAGGGAAAGGCGTTACATTTTATCCTCGCACATGATGACAGCGAGCTGTTTCAAAAGGATTTGGAGGACGAATTTGGCTTGCGTCCGCCATCTGCCAGCGCCCTTGTCAAAAAGCTGGAACAGGACGGACTCATCAGCCGTGTCCCCGTATCCTACGATGGGCGTCTGAAAAAAATTGTTCCCAGCGAAAAGGCACGGCAGAACCGGGAAAAGGTCTTGCGCGATGTACAGGATTTGGAAGATCGACTGCTGCGTGGCATTTCGGAGCAAGACCAGGCACAATGGCTGGAGATCACAAAAAAGATGATTGAAAACCTTTAGCTGTACGCGAAAGGTTTTCAATTTGAGTATAAAGTTAGACTTCTAATTAGTTATAATGGTCGGAGGAAAATATGGAAACGCTTGAACAAAAATATGAACATGAAAAAGTTGGGAAACTTCTGATGATGTTTTCTGTTCCCAGCGTGATCTCACTCGTTCTGAACGCGCTCTATAACATGGTGGATCAGATATTCATCGGAAACGGTGTCGGCTATCTCGGGAACGGTGCAACGAACGTAATTTTCCCGCTGACACAGTTAGCCATCGCCATTGGCTTGCTGATCGGTGACGGCACAGCCAGCTACATGAACCTGAAGCTCGGTGAGGGCAAGCGGGAGGAAGCGGAGAAAGGAATGGCCGCGGGGCTTGCCGCGTTGGTGGTATCTGGCGTAACGCTGAGTATTCTCCTGACTGTTTTCTTGGAACCGCTCTGCCGCCTTTTTGGGGCGACAGACGATATTATGCCGTATGCGCTGGACTACGGGTATATTATCGTTGCGGGAACGATCTTCAACATTTTCCCCTGCGGCGCTATGAGCATCGTCCGTGGAAACGGCGGGCCGAAAACCGCGATGCTCAGTATGCTCACAGGTTTTACGGTCAATATGATCGGTGATCCGCTGACCATTTACGGCTTCCATTGGGGTGTGAAAGGTGCAGCCATCGCTACGGTATTGGGGCAGGCAGCCAGCGCGGTCGTCTGCATCGTCTATCTCGCGCGCAAAAAAGGAACGGTACAGCTCACGAAAAAATCATTCACCGGCTGCCTTCGGTTTGTTCCGAAAACGGCAAGACTTGGCCTTTCCAGCTTTGTGACACAGCTTGCGATCGTGGTCGTTCTCTATTTTCAAAACAATCTTCTCGTCAAGTACGGAGCGCTTAGCAAGTATGGCGCGGAGATACCGCTGACGGCCTTGGGCGTTACCATGAAGGTGTTTACCATGCTGCAAAACGCCATCACAGGTCTATGCTCCGGCGCACAGCCCATTATCAGCTACAACTACGGGCGGAATCTTCGCAGCCGGGTCAGGCAGATCCTGAAACTGCTGGTGATATTCTCTGCGGCGCTCATGGGAATTGCGACGATCTGGTTCCAGCTTGCGCCTATGAGCATCGTCCGTATTTTTGGCTCGGCTGATCCTCTCTACAATGAATTTTCGGTGAAGTGTCTGCGGATTTTCCTGATGCTCATTTTCCTTGACAGCTTTCAGATGGTGGGCAGCTCTTTCCTGCAATCCATCGGCAAACCGATCCCCGCAACGGCGCTGGTTCTGTTCCGGCAGATCATTGTTCAGGTTCCTGCGCTGCTGATTTTGGGAGATTTGTTCGGCATCGACGGATTGCTCTATGCCGGAGCGCTGTCCAGCCTGCTGGTGGGGATCCTGTCCATTGTTTTCCTTGTGCGTGAATGGAGAGCGTTGGCGGAGAGTTAAAGTTCATTTCAGCAGCACTCGCATATAAATCCAACCACAATACAAAAGCCTAACAAAACGGGTATGTACCGTTAAGGTACATACCCGTTTTTGCTGTCAACCATTATCTGACAACTACCGTATTATTTGTTTCTCGAAACATGTTATATGGAAGCTATCAGCACGCGGCTCGTTTTTGCTTAGACAAGATTCCTGTAATCGGTGCAGTCCTCGCCGCTGTCTGGCGGGAAGAACTCCTCGACCGGGAATCGTATCTTCCCGAACAGCGCGCAGGGATCGTCGTCGGAAGTGCCGGGGCACTCCTTGTCGGGCATACAGTAATCGTACGCGGGGATCAGGAGCTGAGTTCCGCGCTCCAGACGGATTATGGAGAACTGGCCTATCGTGACGTACCATCTCCGCGCAGTGTCCGTAGTTACCAGCGCCTCAGGGAATGCCGCGCTGATGAACTCCGGAACGCTCCGCTGCTCAAGCTCGGTCGTCAGCAGGCACTCGGAGTCAACGAGCTTCATGTGCAGCGCTATCGGGTCGACGGACTCAACGACACCGGTCGGGAGATCATCCGCCCACGATATCGGCGAGACAGTATCGGAAGAAAAGCTCTTGACACGCCCGCTCCCGCCGAAGAGCATAACGCGCTTGTCGAATATCGCAAGCCCGGTTATACTCTGCGCGTTAGGGAAGGTCTCGCCGGTGATCTTGTAGAAATAGGTGCAGTCAACCGTGTAGTAGCCTCTGTTGAAGGTGATCGGCTCCACATTTACCTGAACGTACAACAGCTCGGCGGCTTTCGCGCGCACACTCAGAGCATTCTCTATGTAGGACTGCGAGGTGACGGTAGGGAACACCCTGAGGTCGTCAACACAATCCTTGTCGCGGCAGCTGTCAAATATCTTATTGGTATTAATGCATACGGCTTCGCGGATGCATGCCGAACTCTCTACCGGCCCCGGCACAACTCTGTCGGCCATAGATAAGACCTCCTGTTTACTGGATTGAAGCAAACTTCAGTACAGTCTATGCTAAGATGATGCATAAGTGTGAATTTTCTCTTGAAAAAATACACCGGCGCGTTATATAATACTTTTATTAATTAAATTACGGAGTGCCGATATGGACAGATTTGGATTCATACACGAAAAGCTTGATATAAAGATTTTGATTTTGTTTGTTCTGCGCCGCCTGCCGGGCGTGGTTGACCGTGAAACGCTCGGCGAGCTGTGTCAGTGCGACAACGGGATCGGCTATTTCGATTATTCCGACTGCCTGAGCGAGCTTACCGAGAACGGCAACGTCATTGAAACGCCGGAGGGCTATCAGATAACCGAGAAGGGTGCCCGCAATGCCGACGCAGTGGAGTCGAGCCTGCCGTATTCCGTACGCACCAAGGCGCTCAAGCTCATCGCCCCTGTGGAAGAGCGTATGCGCCGCGCTGCGATGATAACCGCCGAGCACAGCGTCAGCGAGGACGGCTGCACGGTGCATCTTGCGATGTCGGACGGTAAGGGCAAGATAATCGACCTCAGCTTTCTGTGCGCGGGAGAGGAGCAGGCAGCCGAGATTGAAAAACGCTTCCGCCGCAATGCGGAGGATTATTACCAGCGCATAGCGCAGATGTTCACGGAATGAGGTAAAAAATATGAAAACTGTTATCCCCGAAGGCTATAAAAGCATACTCAGTATATATGATACGCAGAAAGCCATCAGTCTGCTCAAGCGTCTGTTTGAGGACAGGCTCGGCGCGCTTCTCAATCTCTATCGTGTGTCCGCGCCGCTCTTTGTAGAGGAAAGCTCCGGCTTGAACGACAACCTTAACGGCGTCGAGCGCCCCGTCGGCTTTGATATCCTGCGTTCTGACAAGCACGCCGAGGTCGTGCAGTCGCTTGCGAAGTGGAAGCGTCTCGCGCTCAAGCGCTACGGCTTCTATCCCGGCAAGGGACTGTATACCGACATGAACGCTATCCGCCGCGACGAGGACGAGCTGGACAATCTGCACTCGGTCTATGTCGACCAGTGGGACTGGGAGAAGGTCATCCTTCCCGAAAACCGCAATCTTGATTACCTCAAGTCGACGGTCATGGACATAGTCGAGGCCATATGCGACACGCAGGACACCATGCAGGCCATATATCCGCAGCTTCAGAGTCTCGGCAAGCTTGAGCGCCGCGTCTCGTTCGTGACGAGCCAGCAGCTTGAGGACGCATACCCGGAGCTTACGCCGAAGCAGCGTGAAAACGCATATCTGAAGGAGCATAAGACTGCGTTCATTATCGGTATCGGCGGCGCGCTCAAGTCCGGTCAGAAGCATGATGGCCGCGCCCCCGACTATGACGATTGGGATCTGAACGGCGATATAATGTTCTGGGACGATGTTCTCGGCTGTGCGCTGGAGGTGTCGTCCATGGGTATCCGCGTCGATCCCGCGTCTCTTGACCGCCAGCTCAGCATCTCCGGATG
>CAVCWF010000194.1:0-1953 GCA_963605945.1 Lachnospiraceae bacterium | reverse complement strand
CTTGCCGGGGAGCTTCCGCTGACCATCGGCGGCGGCATCGGCCAATCGCGTCTTTCGATGCTGCTGCTCGGCAAGGCGCACATCGGCGAGGTTCAGGCGTCGATCTGGGACGAGCACACCGAAAAAGTCTGCAAGGATGCCGGAGTCATACTGCTGTAATAAAATTATCCCGCTGAGAAAAACTCAGCGGGATTTTTGCAAAATAAAAGCTCCGCACAGCGGCAGAGCTTGGAGCGGATGATGGGAGTCGAACCCACCTTATCGGCTTGGGAAGCCGGAGTTCTACCGATGAACTACATCCGCAGATATTCAGCTTTTGTATTATAGCACCCCTTGCAGGAAATTTCAACAAGAACTTTTCAACCCGCTTCGGCAAAATAATCAGCCGGGCTGGGATATCCTTATCCCGTCCGGGTAAATGGAGAGTCACCGCGGCGCGCGGCGGGAGTCCACCGGCTGCCCTGACGTCCCGGCGCGATATCCGCCGGCATAGATGACACCGCGCAGGCTTTCACCTGCGCGGTGATTTTTAAGACATGAACTTGTCTATCGCGTCATACAGCGCTTCAAGCTCGTCGGAGTTTTCTTCCCCGGCGGCGTCCGCGATGCAGTGTTCAAGGTGATCCTTGAGTATGACCTTCGCCGTGTTATTGAGCGCCGAGCGCACAGCCGCAAGCTGCATCAGAACCTCGCTGCAGTCGCGCCCGCTCTCGACCATGCGCTTGACGGATTCCAGATGCCCGATAGCGCGCGAAAGCCGGTTGACCACCGCCTTTGTCTGCGTGTGCGTATGAGCGTGGGTGTGTGCGTGGACGGTGCCGTCGGCATGGGTATGATAATGTATTTCTTCTTCGGGAATATGCATACGATCAATCCTTAATTCAAAATGCGAGCAGGTCTGTAAGCCGGGTTCTGTCGTGAACGACCATCTATCTAGGCCATGCGTTGCCGCATGGCTCAAGCCACCTCCTGAGAACGGCCGGGCAGGCCATATGTTCTCCCACGGTGTTGCTCCGGATAGAGTTTACAGCGCCGACATGTCTCCATGCGGCGGGTGAGCTCTTACCTCGCCTTTCCACCCTTACCCCGTTTCCGGGGCGGTATATCTCTGTTGCACTTGTCCGAGGGTCACCCCTGGCGGGCGTTACCCGTTATCCTTGCCCTGTGGAGCCCGGACTTTCCTCATACGCAGGCTTTCGCCTTGCGTCCGCGGTCGTTTGACCTGCTCACTTCGGATATTCTAATCATTTTCCGGGCACAAGTCAATAATATTCTTGTATTTGCGCAGTAAAAGTTTTATAATTATATTTCAATCCGGCGATTGAAATATATTTTTTCAGAATAGGGGAGCATTATGACTCTTTCGGAATACATAGCCTCGGTTAAAAGAAAAAGCATTGCAGTGATCGGCATCGGCGTGAGCAACACCCCGCTCATAGAGCTTCTCGCCCGGAACGGCTGCGACGTCACCGCCTGCGATAAGCGCGGCCTTGACGCGCTGGATGGCGAAGGGGAGAAGCTGCTCGAAATGGGCGTGAAACTCCGCCTTGGGGAAACCTATCTTGACGATCTGCATCAGGACATCATCTTCCGCACTCCGGGACTCATGCCGTTTGATCCGCATCTTGAGGCCGCAAAAGCCCGCGGCAGCATCATAACCTCCGAAATGGAGCTTTTCTTCTCGCTCTGCCCGTGCAGGATCATCGCCGTGACCGGCAGCGACGGCAAGACCACGACGACGACCATCATCTCGGAGCTGCTGAAAGCGGAGGGAAAGCGCGTCCATCTCGGCGGCAACATCGGTCATCCGCTCCTGTGCGAAACGCCGGACATACTGCCGGATGATTTCGCCGTGCTGGAGCTGAGCAGCTTCCAGCTGCACAGCATGGACTGCCGTCCGGACGTCGCGGTCATCACGAATATCTCGCCGAACCACCTTGACAAGCACAAAGA
>CAVCWF010000193.1:0-14209 GCA_963605945.1 Lachnospiraceae bacterium | reverse complement strand
CCTTTATCTCGTACATATCATTTCACCCGTATCAGCTTTCCGCACTTACGCATCGCGTCGATTATATAATCGACCTTCTCCTCGCACAGTTCGTCGCTCGTGGCTTCGACCATCACGCGCAGCAGCGGCTCGGTGCCGCTCTTGCGCAGGACAACGCGCCCGTTCTCGCCAAGCTCCGCCTCGACCTGCTTCACGGCGGCCTTGACCTCCTCGCAGTTGAGAGTCTCGTCCTTATCGGTCACGACAACGTTCTTGAGCTTCTGCGGATACATCTTCATGCCGCTTGCAAGCACGGAAAGCGGCTGCTTCGTCTCGCACATGGCTTCCATAATTTTGATGGCGGTGAGTATTCCGTCGCCGGTATTGGCAAGGCGGCCGAAAATTATGTGGCCGGACTGCTCGCCGCCAATGAGATGCCCATTCTGGCGCATGTTCTCGGCAACGTACTTGTCGCCGACGGCGGTCTTTTCATAGCCGATGCCGAGTGCGTCGAGCGCCTTGTAAAGCCCCATGTTCGACATGATGGTCGTAACGACCTTGGAGTTTCCGAATATTCCGCGCTCCTGCATGTACTTTGCGCATACGTAGAGAATGTGATCTCCGTTGACAACATTACCCTTCTCGTCAACAGCAAGGCAGCGATCCGCGTCGCCGTCAAAGGCGAATCCAACGTCAAGGCCATTGTCGAGAACGTATTTCTGCAGATGCTCGATATGCGTGGAGCCGCAGTCGACGTTGATGTTCAGCCCGTCAGGGTGATTGTTTATAACAAAAGTGTCGGCGCCCAGAGCGTCAAAAACGCTCTTCGCCATCATCCATGTGCTGCCGTTGGCGCAGTCAAGGCCGACCTTTTTGCCCTTGTAGGAGCGCGTTGCCAGAGAGATAAGATAGCCAATGTAGCGGTTGCGGCCGGCGGCGTAGTCGACCGTGCGGCCAATGGCGTCCAGCGTCGCGTACGGCAACTCCTCGCTGCTGTCCAGATACGACTCGATGCCGTCAAGCACGGTGTCGTCCATCTTCTCGCCCTCGCCGTTGAGGAGCTTGATGCCGTTGTCGTGATAGGGGTTATGGCTCGCGGATATCATAATGCCGCAGTCAAAATCGTCCGCGCGCGCGACGTAGGAGACGCTGGGAGTTGTCGTCACGTGCAGCAGGTACGCGTCTGCGCCGGACGCGGTGAGACCCGCGCAGAGCGCCGATTCAAACATATAGCTCGAACGGCGTGTGTCCTTGCCGATGACGACCTTTGCCTTGTGATCCTTGCCGTAGAACCAGCCGAGATAGCGGCCTATCTTGAATGCGTGCTCGACGGTCAGGTCTTTATTTGCTTCCCCCCGGAAGCCGTCTGTTCCGAAATATTTGCCCATGTTTTTCCTCCATTGTTCAGAGCTTGGAGGCCGCAGCCGTGTCGAGATACACGGTGACCTCCAGCGGTATCTGTAAAAATGATGCCGGCAGATATGTCATCGTCTTGCCATACACCATCTGATAAACAGCGGCGGATTTCTCCTCGCCGTATGCAAGCAGAATTATGTTCCGGGCCTCGGTTATCGTCTTGAGACCCATTGTTATGCCGTAGCCCGGCACGTTCTCGATGCCGCCGAAGCGCTCGGCCTTGCTGCGCTTTGTGCGGTCGGTAAGCTTTTGTATATGCGTAAAGCTGTAAAACGGAGTGGCCGGTTCGTTGAAGCCGATATGTACGTTCTCACCGAGACCGAGAACTGCGAGGTCAAGCCCGCCGCAGGCGGAA
The DNA here is from genome assembly GCA_963605945.1 of Lachnospiraceae bacterium. GTDB lineage: Bacteria > Bacillota > Clostridia > Oscillospirales > Oscillospiraceae > Limivicinus. The sequence continues at coordinate 12,459 of CAVCWF010000193.1, read as the reverse complement.
ATCTCGCCGTCATACTCCGCGTAATTATCTCTTGTAAGAAAATAGCAGTTTTCGGGCTTGATGTCAATCCCCTTTATCAGGCTCTCCTCCAGCATATGCCGGCAGTTCTGCGGATGCTCAAGCGGAAGGTCGGCGTACTCCGTCAGTGCGAATATACGCACCCCGGCAAAGCTCAGCTCTCCCCTGCCGCACATCGCGCGCAGTTCCGCGTACACGCCCTTGGGCGATTCCCCTGCCGCGAGCGCCAGAACAGCGTCCGGCTTTTTCCTGATAAGCGCGGCAATCTCTTCGGCGGCCTGCCTGTCGGCAGCGGCCTTTGAATCGGTTATTATCTTCATTTCATACCCTCCTGCCGCCGTTTTGAATCATCGCGGCAAAAACGGGCAAGCTATTGCACGAGGTGTAAACTTATGGCAATAGTTTTAGTCCGCACGTTGGTTATATATTTTGCTCTTCTTATAACTATGCGTCTGCTTGGAAAAAGGCAGCTCGGCGAAATGGAGCTGTCGGAATTCGTGCTGGCGGCACTTATCGCCGACCTCGCCGCGCATCCGCTTCAGGATATCGGCATACCGCTGATAAACGGCCTTGTGCCGATACTGACGCTCTTCTGCTGCGAGGTGCTGATCGCGGGAGCGACGCTGAAAAGCGTCCGGCTGCGCAGCCTGTTTTTCGGCAGACCGAGCGTACTCATTCTGCGCGGCAAGGTGATACAGCGCGAGCTGCGCAAGAACCGCTTCTCGCTCGACGAGCTGATGCAGGAGCTGCGCAATCAGGGCGTTCTCGACATCAGCAAAATCGAATACGGCATCCTTGAGACCGACGGCCGGCTGAACGTAATACTCTACGCGTCGGAATCCCCCGTCACGCCCGCCATGCTGAATATCGAGACATCCCGCGACGCGTACCCCGCGATAATCATCAACGACGGCCACGTCATGGAGACGAACCTCCGACATCTCGGCCGGGACATGAGCTGGCTGACAAAGCAGCTCGATGAGCGCGGAGCGCACAGTCCGTCAGACGTGTTTCTGATGACTCTCAACAAGAGCGGCCAGATATACTACGCGGCAAAGGAGTACGGCGATGAAGCGTGAACTTGCGGCAGGGCTTCTCCTGATGGCGCTCATCTGCGGCGCGATATACAACATCTTCTACGTCGGGAAGCTCGTGCGCGATATCAGCGGCGAGCTGTATGCCTCACAGGAGGCCCTGTCGGCGGGAAACGTCGAACGCGCCGAGGAGTATGCCGTACACGCATATCTTCGTGCGCCACTCCGAGATAGACGCGACAGCCGACGCATTCTACGACCTACTGCAATCGCTCTCCGGCGGCGAATACGACGGCATCGACAAGGCTTACTCGAAGCTTCTATATCATCTCAGCAGCATCGCAACCATGGAGCAGATAAGTCTCGGCAGTATAATGTGATCACTTATCGGTGAGCAGCTTGCTCAGCTCCTCCATGAAGGTGTTGATGTCCTTGAAGCTGCGGTAAACGGACGCAAAGCGGACGTACGCGACCTCGTCAACGGTCTTGAGCCGTGCCATGACCATTTCGCCGATATCGACCGTGCTTATCTCGCGCTCCAGCGCACTCTGAAGCTCCTGCTCGATATCGTCCGCTATGCTCTCAAGCTGCGACAGCGTCACGGGGCGCTTCTCACAGGCGCGCACCATGCCGTTTATCAGCTTCACTTTATCGAAGGACTGGCGGCTGCCGTCGCGCTTGACAACTACAAGCGGCAGACGCTCTATTATCTCATAAGTGGTAAAGCGCTTCTGGCATGCCAGACACTCGCGGCGGCGGCGTATAGTCGCGCCCTCCTCCGCGGGGCGGGAATCAATGACCTTGCTCTCTGTATAACCGCAAAACGGACACTTCATATGTTTTTCTCCCTGTTTCTATCTATTTGATAGCCATTATATCACGGCATATTCCATATGGCTATATTTTTTTACATCAGATAAACACGATTTTGCTCACGCCCGGCCATTGTATACCAGCTTGCGCGGATATTGCGCGTTTATCCCGCTCCGATATCCCGCCGAACTGCGTGACCGTCAGCGTTTTTCCCTTATAAGCCCATTTGCCGGCCACCGTTCCGCGCAGCAGCACCGCAGGGCTGACCATGCCCGCCAGACTGAATATGCCGCGCAGATGCTCCTGCGGCAGGTACAGGCTCTCGTGCTTTTCGTAGCCGAGCATCAGCTGGTCAAAGCCGCCGAGGAATATGCACTCCGGCATCTCGCCCGGCTCTGCGCTCCCGTCCTCTATGTAATAATAGCTCCTGCCGCCGCACTCAGTCGTCCTGACGTCAAGCAGCGGGAGATACTGTTTTATTTTTGCCTGCGGCACGCCGAAGAAATAGGCCGCATCCCGCAGAGTCGCCGGGCCGTAGTGCGTGAAATACCGGCGCGTCAGCTCAATCCATGCGGTGTTTTCTTCTGTCGGTGTAAACTCCGGGCATAGCTTATAAGCCTTTTCGCGGCTGACCCGCCCGCATATCTTCCCCGCCTCGCAGAGTGCGCGGATCGTGCCGCCCCACGAATTGAATACGCTCTCGGCCTCCTGTTCCGTCATGCCAAGCTCGAAGCAGCGCGCTTTCAGCTCGTCGCGCGTGTCCGTGCCGCCGGATATAGATTCGAGTATGGCATCAGCAAAATATTGCTTGCGCTCGGCGCTGATGTTCCCGTCACCGCCGAACATGTCGCATTCGCGCAGATAGTGCGTGCGCCCGTCGTGCAGGAAAAGCGGCAGATCATCCAGCGCGAAGATATGCATAGTCCCGCGGAGCGTCCAGCTCTTTGCGGAAAAGCCGTCCAGCTCCTCCGGCGCATCAATGCAGCGTATGCCGAGAGTGTGCTCTGCATAGCTCATCATCTGCGCCTGTATGCCGCAGAGATCGCGCAGAACCGTGGCCGCATCGCTTTTATCTGTCAGATGCTGCCCAGCCAAGCGGCGCAGTTTTATCTCTTCAAGTGTCATGTCTTCCCCGCCTTTCCCGGATATTCTAGCGCAGTCCCGGCCAAATAGCAATACCGCCAGCCGGTATGGATAAAACACTCTTGATTTTATCCTAATAAGATATTATAATATAAGCAGATATCCACTTGGGAGAGGAGGCGGACGCCGGTGCGGCAGGTATATATTTGCATAGACCTCAAATCCTTCTTCGCTTCGGTCGAGTGCGTGGAACGCGGGCTTGACCCGATGACGGCGAAGCTCGTCGTCGCGGATCCGACGCGCACGGAGAAAACTATCTGTCTCGCGGTGAGTCCCGCGCTGAGGGCGCTCGGCGTCAGGAACCGCTGCCGCGTGTTTGAGATACCGCCGCGGCTGGATTACATCATGGCGCAGCCGCGCATGGCGCTGTACATCCAATATTCCGCCAGAATTTACTCCATATATCTCCGCTATTTCTCCCCCGAAGACATACATGTCTATTCTATCGACGAGGTGTTCATCGACGTCAGCCGTTATCTCGCGGTACAGCGCAAAACGCCGCGCGAGCTTGTGAAAACGCTGCTGCGGGATATAAAAGCTGAGACCGGACTGGTTGCAACCTGCGGCATCGGCAGCAATCTGTATCTGGCGAAGATAGCGCTGGACATCATCTCAAAGCACGCTCCGGATTTCATCGGCGAACTTGACGAGACGAGCTACCGCGAAAAGCTGTGGGATCACCGCCCGATAAAGGATTTTTGGCGGGTAAGCCGCGGCACCTCCGCTAGACTTGCAAGCCTTGGTCTTCTGACCATGAGGGACATCGCCAACGCCCGCGAGGACGTGCTGTACAAGACCTTCGGCGTCGACGCGGAGCTGCTTATAGATCACGCCTACGGGCGCGAAAGCGTCACCATAGCCGATATAAAAGCCTATAAGCCGAAATCCGAGAGTATTTCCAGCGGTCAGGTGCTCGCGCGCGACTACGGGCTTGACGAGGGGCGCATCATTGTGCGCGAGATGGCAGAAGCGCTCGCCTTTGAGCTTTTTGCCCGCGGTGAGACGACCGACAGCATAAACATCATTCTCGGCTATTCCCAGTCGTCGGGCAGAAAATCCGTGCACGGCAGCCTGCGGCTCGACGCCGCAACCTGTTCGGTGAACGATCTGGTGCGCGGCGCGCAGAGTGTATACGAGCGCATTATGAACCCCGCCGCGCCTATCAGAAAGCTGACCGTATGCTATGCCAATCTGCATCAGGAGCAGGGTCAGCAGTACGACATTTTCAGCAGCCACGAGGAGCAGGAGCGGGAGCGCAGCCTGCAAAGTGCCATGCTCAGCATCAAGCGCAAATACGGCAGCGGAAGCCTGCTGCGTTGCATGGATCTTCAGGAGGGCGCGACGGCACGCGAACGCAGCCGCCAGATCGGAGGGCACCGCGCATGAGAAGCAAAATGAGCCGCGCCGACAGAGCGAAGCAGTTCATGCCCTTCTCGGCACTCAGCGGCTACGGCAAAGTCATCGACGAGCTGAACGCATTGCGCGAGCCGCGCATCACGCTTGGCGAAGATGCGGCACTGGAGCTGGACGCAAAACTGCGCGCACTGCATCCGGGCAGCCGCGCCGCGATACGCTATCACAACGGGCGCGTATACGAGACGGTGATAGGCCGCGTGCAGGAGCTTGACATGATAAACCGTTTGATAATGCTGGGCGAGCTGCACATAAACTTCGACGATATTATTGCGGCAGATGCTGAATAGCCCGTGATTTCCGGGGAAAACTGACTCCGAGAACATAATTAAGGAGATCAGCATGAAGAAAACCGGAAGCACAATAACGCTCTCCGCGCCGCCGGCGATAATCGCGTCGGCAAGCGTAGTCGGGTCAAAGGAGGGCGAAGGCCCCCTGAAGGCCGGATTTGACTATATATCCGACGACTCGTATTTCGGAGAAAGCTCATGGGAAAAGGCCGAGAGCAGCATGTTCCGCCGCTGCTTTACCACCGTGTGCGACAAGGCAAAGATTGCCCCGTCAGAGTTGGACTTCGTGTGCGCCGGTGATCTTCTGAACCAGTGCATCGGCTCCGCGTTTGCACTCAAGGACAGCAAGGTTCCGTACTTCGGACTCTACGGCGCGTGCTCCACGATGGCAGAATCGCTGTCACTCGCGTCGCTGCTGCTTGACGGCGGCTTTGCCGACCGCGTCTGCGCGATGACCGGCTCGCATTTCTGCTCTGCGGAGCGTCAGTTTCGCCTGCCGCTGGAATACGGCGGCCAGCGCACACCGACCTCGCAGTGGACGGTCACAGGCTCCGGCGCGCTGATCCTCGGCAGCAACGCCGCGGGGCCGCAGGTAACGCATGTCACGATCGGCTCCATAACCGACGCGGGCATAACCGACGCCAACAACATGGGCGCCGCGATGGCTCCGGCGGCGTACAGTACGCTCAAGCAGCATTTTCAGGACACCGGCCGCGACCCGTTTTACTACGACGCGATATTCACCGGTGACCTCGGCGCGATGGGACATGATATCCTTCAGGCACTGTTCCGCGAGGACGGCGTGGAGCTGGGCGTGATGTATCTCGACTGCGGGATGCTGATTTACGATGTCAAGGCGCAGGACGTGCATGCGGGCGGCTCCGGCTGCGGATGCAGCGCCTCGGTGCTTGCCGCGCACATTCTGCCGGCGATGCGCAAGGGCATATGGAACCGTGTGCTGTTCGCCGCGACGGGCGCGCTCATGTCCGCCACCAGCGCCCAGCAGGGCGACAGCATCCCCGGTATATGCCATGCCGTGGCCATAGAAAATCCCGTTTGAAGGAGGCACAGTATGAACATCGTACTGACGTATATAAAAGCGTTTGCGGTCGGCGGGCAGTTCTGCGTGATAGGCCAGATACTCATCGACCGGACGAAACTGACCCCGGCAAGGATTCTGACCTGCTACGTCGTCGCCGGAGTCGTCCTCGGCGCGCTCGGCCTGTATCAGCCGCTTGCCGACTGGGCGGGCGCGGGGGCGACTGTGCCGCTGACCGGCTTCGGAAACGCGCTGGCTCAGGGCGTCAAAAAGGCAGTGGCCGAAAACGGCTTCCTCGGTGTGTTCACGGGCGGCTTCACCGCGGCTGCCGCCGGTATCTGCGCCGCCGTGTTTTTCGGGTTTCTGGTGGCCATTATATTCAAATCCCGCGATAAAAGTAAATAATTCTTAAAAAATAATAATATGCTTGAAGCTCCTCCCGATGCATGGTATAATGTTACAAATTAGTGACATACCTGCTGGGAGGGCATTTCTATGGATACGATAAATTCAATCGGCAACGCAAAGCAGATCCTTCGTGAGGTCAGCCGCGTAATTGTCGGCAAGGACGAGGTTATGATAAAGGTTCTGCTTGGCATTGTCGCGGGCGGGCATATTCTGATGGAGGACATTCCCGGCGTCGGCAAAACGACCATGGCGCTCGCCTTCTCCAAGGCGCTCGGCCTTGAATATAACCGTGTGCAGTTCACGCCCGACGTACTGCCCTCGGATGTTACCGGCTACTCGATATATGACAAGAACACCGGCACTATGCGTTATCAGCGCGGCGCAGTGCTCTGCAACCTGTTCCTCGCGGACGAGCTGAACCGCGCTACCAGCCGCACTCAGTCCGCGCTGCTGCAGGCCATGGAGGAGGGCGCGGTCACGGTGGACAACAACACCTACCCGGTGCCGCAACCGTTCATTGTTATCGCAACGCAGAACCCGACGGGCGCCAAGGGAACCCAGATGCTTCCGGATTCGCAGATGGACAGATTCATGCTGCGCCTCTCCATCGGCTACCCCAGCCCTGAGGATGAGGCCGAGATGATCCGCCGCAAGCAGAAGAGCATCAGTCTCGATTCCGTGCAGCAGGTCGTGAGCAAGAGCGAGCTTATGCAGATACGGCAGGAGGTCTCCGCGGTGTTTGTCAAGGATGAGGTCGTGGACTATATCGTCCAGCTCTGCGGGGCAACCAGAAACGACCCGCGTATACTTCAGGGCGCAAGCCCCCGCGCATCCCTCGCGCTCACCTCGCTCGCCAAGGCCACAGCGTGGATACAGGGGCGCGACTATGTGCTCCCGCGCGACGTCCGCTTTATCTTCCGTGACTGCATCGAGCACCGCCTGCTGTGGAGCGACGCTTCCGACCCGCGCGCCCATGCCGACATAATGCGCAGCATCGCGGGCAGCGTCAAAGCGCCGAATATCTGACCATGCCTACCGTATATTTTATCTTTTATGTTCTGGCGGTCGCCGGAGCGTACATATTCCGCCTCGGCTATCTGGGCTGGTTCGGCGCGTTCTTCTTCTACTCCGTGACGATCATGCCCATCTTCATCCTGCTGCTGTCCCTGCCGGGAATGCTGCGCGCGAAAATGAGCCTGAGCATCCCCTACACCGCGGTATGCGGCAGCGACATCCGGCTCTGCATCAACATCCGGACGGGGCTGCTGCCGCTTGGCAGACTTAACGCCTCTCTGCAGATCAGAAACGTATATACCGGCGAGACGACACGCCAGCGCCTACGCTGGGACAACCTCTCCGGCGGGACTTTGTATATCCCCGTCAACAGCGGCGACTGCGGCAAGCTGATTTGTGAAATTTCAAATCTCCGCTGCTGCGATCTGCTCCGTCTTGTCTCAATAGGCCGAAAAACTCCGGCTCCGGTGTCATGCGTCATCATGCCGTCTGCCGCCGCACCCGACGGACTGCGCGACATTTCGGCCGAGCTTGAAGCGCGTACGGTGCTCAAGCCCAAGCACGGCGGCGGGTATGCAGAGGAACACGAGCTGCGCGAATACCGTCCCGGCGATATGGTGAACAGCATCCACTGGAAGCTTAGCTCGAAAACTGATAAGGTCATCGTCCGCGAGCCGCTTACAAGTCAGGACGCTAAGATATACATAGTCGTCGCCGGGCAGAGCGAAAAGGCACTTGGCAGCGCACGATATATCTCCGAAAATCTCTGCGAGCTGGAACAGGAGCACGAGCTGCTCTGCCCGTCCGTCGATGTGACCGTCGGCAACTCGCAGGAATCTGCCGCAGCGTTCATGGAGCTGCTGTCCAAGCCGCGCTCATCCGCTGCGGTGTCCGCCAAGGCGGACGCGCGCTGCTGCTTTATAGTTTCGGATGAAGGGGTGATCGTCAAATGAAAGCCGCCTTTAATCGAATCTCATTCCTGCTTCTGCTTCTTCTGAGCAGTCTCATTCTGACCTCGTTCATAAGCGCCAGCTTTGATCTTGTGTTCAGCCGCGGCGCGCTTTACACTGCGCTGCTGTGTGTTTTTATCTGGGTGTGCTTCAGCATACAGCACATGCGCCTGCCCGGTGTTGCCGTCTACGCGGCTGTCTTGTTCTTCGTGTCCCGCAGCAGGCGCGATGACTTCGTCGTGCAGCTCAAGGACATGGTTGATAAAGTCAGCGGTCAGTACCTCAACCACTTCTACTATTCCTCCGAGAAATATGTTTTTTCAAACCTGACCGACGATCACACCCTTGTGATGCTCGTGATTTCGGCCTTTATCGTGATATTCATGGCCATCGCGCTGGGCGCGGAGAGCGGACGGATTTTTTCCTGCCTCATTGTGTCGGGAACCGTTTTTGCCGCGTGTATCTGCGTGAACGGCTTCCCGCCGGTGTATGCTTCGGTGGGCATGGTGCTGTTCTGGGCGCTGGTGTTCGTCTCCGGCGGCTCATATTCCGCCGATTCAGGCGGCGGGCGCGCCGTGTTTATTCTCTGTCTGCCAGTGCTGCTGATGCTGTGCGTCATTCTCTCGCGCACCCCACCCGATGAATACGACCTGAGCGACGCCGACGTCGAGATGGCGCAGAAGCTGGACGCACTCGGCCAGAGCATCACGAAGTTTTTCAAAGGCGGGCGCTTTACCTCGGATGTGGATTTGCCGGATACTTCCCTACCCATCGTCGGTCTTCCGGACGATCTGACGCTTGATCCGGGCTGGAACATGGGAGACGGCGCGCTCGACCTCTCGAAAGGCTACCGCGATTTTGACCCGACTCAGCTGATGCTTCGCGTACGCGCGGAGAAAAGCGGGTACATGTACCTGCGCTGCTTCTCCTACGGGCAGTACCTCGGAACCGGCTGGAGCGCCGGGAACAAGTACCTCAGCAGCACCCCGCCGCAGTTCCTGCCGCTCGCGCTGCAAAACGCCGGCGGAGCTGAGACGCTTCAGGCAGATATTGAGCTTGTTGCCGTGGGAAGCTCCGTGCTCCCCGTGCCGTACTACTCCACCGAAGCCGCCGAGAACGACGTCTATGTCCCATCCGGCGGAGTCGCGGAATACACCGCTGAATATATAAGCTACTCCGGCGACATATCGTCGATGCGCGTTCCGAACGAATACGCCGCCGCGGAGGCGGACTACCGTGCGTATGTCTACGAATATTACACTGCGCTGCCGGATTCGACGCGGGAAGCTATGCTGAATCTGGCGGCAGACGCCGGTATCTCTGCCGGTGACGACGCCGTGAACCGCGTGGCAAGCTATATTATGAACTCCGCCGAGTACGACCTGAACGTGTCCGGCTTTGATACGGTTGATTACGCCGTGTACTTTCTGACTGAGGCCAAGCGCGGCTACTGCACACATTTTGCAACCGCGGCGGCGGTCATGTACCGCGCGCTCGGTATTCCGGCGCGAGTGGTGGACGGCTTCGCGTTTGCGACCGAGGCCGGGAACTATGTCGACGTGCGCCGCAGCGACGAACATGCATGGGTAGAGGTGTATATCGACGGTCTTGGCTGGCTGCCCGTGGAGGTGACCGGCAGCTCCGCGCCGAGCGAAGCACCTGTCAATACCCCGGAGCCGCAGCCGGAAACTACTGAGAGCACCGAGGCGACGCCCACTCCGTCCGTAGTCGAGAATCCTGAGCCTCGGCAGAACACGATGCCCGTCGGCATCATTTCATCCGACGTGAGTCAGAACACTGTCTCCGCTTCGGGTAGTGCGGCGAAGGCTGTGCGCGTTATCGTCATAGTGCTCGCCGCGGCTGGGGGCATAGTCCTCTGGCAGTTTGCTCTATTGCGTGAGAGGAAACGCCGCTTCATGCAGAGAGACGGCAGCCGCGCCGTTTTGTACATCTATCGCTGTGCAAAAACGCTGTCGCGCTTCAACGAGCCGATACCGCGGGACATCGTCACGCTTGCCGAGAAAGCACGCTTCAGCCAGCACGGAATTGGCCGTGAGGAGCGCATGGCCGCGTACGCGCTGTTCATCGGGATGCGCGACAAGCTGTGCGGCAGCGGGAATGTGTTCAGAAAATTTGTTATTAAATACGTTCTGGGCTTCAGATAATATTTACATATCATGCGGTACGGTATATACTGTCCGCATGATATTTTTTGAAAGGAATCGCTATGAAAAAACATATATTTCTCACCGGCCCCTCCGACTGCGGCAAAACCACGCTCATACGCCGCGCGCTCGGCGATAAAATCGCCTATGCGGGAGGCTTCATAACCGAACGCAGACTCGACGAAGACGGCTCACTGCTGGGCTTCGACCTGCTTCCAGCTGCCGCCGCGCTCTCACCGGACGAATACGAGGGCAAGCGCTTTCTTGATTACTCCGTGATGCCCCCGACGCACGACAACGAGGTTTTCCGCAACGACGGCGTACGGCTTCTCAGCGAAGCGGAGTTTTACCCGTTCTCGGTCATCGACGAATTCGGCGGATACGAGATACTTATACCGCAGTTCCGCGAGGCTCTGTCCGAATTTCTGTCGAGTGAGCAGCCGTGCATCGGCGTGCTGAAAGCCAGTAAGAGTGTGCAGGAGCTGAAGTCACGCTTCGGCCTTGGCGACAAATTCACGGTCTACACCGCGCGGCTTCTTGAGGCGCTGTCGAACGATCCGGACACGCTGATTTTAAAGGTCTCCGGCAGAGATGACAAGGTAGCGCAGAATATCGTCGCAAAATGGGTAGAGGAATACGCGAATGTGTGACTTTTTCGCCCTATATGACTGTTTATGCGATAATATCCGCTCCGACGAGCGAATAATATCGACCGTCTCAGGTGATATATGGGCGCTGACTGAAACCGATCAGCACAGCGGCATGGCGATGCATGTGCACGGTACAAGCCGCCCGGCAATGCTGCAGGATGGCCTGAACGGAATGCCGCTGCGCAGAGCCGCCGAAGCGCTCAAGAACTGGAACAGCACCGAAGCAAGCCTTGCCATGGCTGCGGTCAACGCATTTTATAACACAGAGGCGCGGCTGTCTGAGCTTCACTGCTCCGAGCCGTTTGAAAATTACTGCACCCGCGGGATGGATTTTCGCGGCAAAACCGTCGGCATTGTGGGGCATATGCACGGCACGGACGAGATGCGGCGCGACGCGGAAAAGATCTTTATTCTTGAGCGTGAGCCGCGCAGCGGGGATTACCCCGATCCCGCCTGCGACTACCTGCTCCCGCAGTGCGATATTGTCCTGATAACCGGAAGCGCTATCACCAATAAGACGCTGCCCCACCTTCTTGACCTATGCCGCAGCGCGTACACGATCCTCGTCGGCCCGTCGGTTCCGATGTGCCCGGAATTATTCGAGTTCGGCATTGACCGTCTCTCCGGACTCGTGATAACCGATCGGGACGGTATATGTGAGCGAGTCGTATCCGGTGCCGGCGGCTCGCCGTATGGCCACGGAAAGAGCTTTTTGCTGGTAAAATAAACTACACGCAGGTAATCCCTGCGTGTAGTTTATTTATATGATATTGCGTTGATTTATCCGCGGCTGCGCTTCTTGCCGAAGATGATCGCCGCTGCTGCCGAACCGGAGACGAGTGCAAGCACGCTCCAGAGCATCATGGAGTCGCCGGTCTTGGGCTTCTGGGTCGCGGCATAGACGTTCGTGACGGTGATGGTCTTGCCGTCATTGCTGCGGTTGACATAGAAGTAGTACCCGTTGGGGACGTTGGTCTCCTTGACCGTCCAAGTAAGCGCGGTGTCAAGCCCGTCAAAGCTGCACTTCCAGCCGTTCTTTTCATTGAGAACCGCAGTCACCTTCTTGCCGTCAAGCTCGTAAGGAACGAGGGTGTCAGTGTCCTTGCCGTTCGCGTCCTTCTGATAGTAGAAGAGCTGCACGGTGACGGATTCGGGGCGCTTATCTTCGCTGCCCTTGTCTTTCCACTGCTTCACGACGCTGACCTTCATCTCGGTGGATTTATACTCGTTGACGAAGAGCGCCTTATCGGCCTGCTCATCGCCGCGCATGATGGCTGCGGGCATGGGGCTCGCTTCGTCAGACTCAGCGCCGCTCTGTGCGGCGGCGGACGCCATAGCGAAGGTGTACACGCTGCCGTCAAACGTCCACTTGCTCTCCTTCTCGGAGCCGACCTCGCTCAGCTTGCCTTCAAGATTCTTCATCTGGCTGGCAGGGCCTGTGATGGTGAGCACACCGGACGCAGTTGTCTCCCCTGCCTTGACAGTCAAGGCAAAGCCGTCGGTAACGGGCGCACCGTTGAAA
>CAVCWF010000192.1:0-4583 GCA_963605945.1 Lachnospiraceae bacterium | reverse complement strand
TCCCTCGTCAGAGGGAGCTTCTAACGTGGTCTTTACTTCGCACTTTCTTTTACCTATTGGCAATAGTCCGAGACTGGCGACCCCTCAGGCGGCTAACGCCGCCAGCTCCCCTAGTAGGGGCGCCAAGATGGTGCAGAGTGACGCCGTGCGCCTGTGCGAAATCTTCGCCGCGAAGCGCTGCTTCACTACCTAAGAGGGGCGCCAAGGGGATTTTCCATAATCATCACTGATACAAAAAGGCTGTCATTACATAATGACAGCCTTTTTTCATATAAAGTTCCCAAGCTTCAGACCGGCGATGAGCATTTTCAGCCCCATCGCCGTGACGAGCACGGACGCCACGCGCGCCGCGTACTTTTTCAGCTTCGGCGGAACCAGTCCTTTGCATACGCCCAGCAGGAACAGCGCCGGCACGGTGCCGACGGCGAAGCACAGCATCACCGCCGCGCCCCGGACGGCGGAGCCGGTGCCGACGGCGTACGTCCACATCGCGTAGAGTGAGCCGCAGGGCATAAGCCCCGTCGCAAGCCCCGCTATCAGCGGCGCGCCGCCCTTCGGCAGGCCGCGTCTGCGCGGCATGAGCTGCGCCGCAAACCGCCGCAGAGCCGGAGCGGAGCCGGACAGATTCACGCCCATCAGCGCGACCGCCGCGCCAGCAAGCGTAAAGACCATGGACTTTGTCTGCGCGCCGTAGCTTATCGCCGCGCCAAGCCCGCCGCACAGCGCGCCCACCGCAGTATAGGCCGCGACTCTGCCGAGATTATAGGCCGCAGCCGCGCGAAGCTCCGCGCCGCGCCCCGCGTCGATGCCGCCGCCCTGCGCCATGGCGATGCCGCCGCACATGCCGAGGCAGTGCACGCTCGTGACCATGCCGAGCAGCAGCACCTGAAGCAGGCTCATGCCGGCGCTCAGAACCGGAGCGCCCGGCTTCGCGTACCGCGTCAGGAGCCACGTCAGCAGGATGACGGCAGCCGCGCTTATGGCGTCCGCCGCCGCGCCGCCGAGTCCCCCGCCGCCCACGCCGTAACCGGCGTTTTTCACGCACTGCTCCAGCCGCTCCGGCGTGACGATGGCAGGGTCATACTTCACGTGCGCGGTGCTCTTATAATAGCTGACCTCCGCATCGACGACCCCGCGCTCCGCGAGCAGTGCCGCGGCGATCACGTCCTCGCAGGAGCGGCAGACCATGCCGCCGAGCTTCATATCCAGAATTTCCGTCGTATACGCGCTCATTTTTTCTCCACCGCCTTTTTCAGCCGCAGCGAATTCATCAGCACTGCGATGGACGACAGGCTCATCGCCGCCGCAGCCATCGAGGGATTGACGACACCGAAGGCCGCCGCCCCGACCGACAGGACGTTATACAGCAGCGCCCACGCGAGATTCAGCCTTATCGCGCCCATCGTCGCGCGCGAAACCTCCAGCGCGTCCGGCACGGCGCTCAGTCTGCCGCCGAGCAGCGTTATGTCGGACGACTCGATCGCGACGTCCGTTCCGCCGCCCATGGCTATCGCCGTGTCCGCCGCGGCGAGGGCGGGCGCGTCGTTTATCCCGTCGCCGACCATGGCGAGCTTCAGGCCGCGCGATTGCAGCTCGCGCACTTTTTCGGCCTTATTTTCCGGCAGAACGCCGCTGAGGACGTGTTCTATGTCACATTCCGCGGCAACAGCCTGCGCCGTGCGCTCGTTGTCACCGGTTATGATCCACAGCTCGACGCCAAGCTTTTTCAGCCGCCGCACCGTCTCCGCCGCGTCCGGGCGGAGTCGGTCGGCCACGCCGATGACGCCCAGCAGCTTTCCGCCGCGGGCGACGCAGACCTCTGTTTTTGCCTGACTGCGGACGTCGGGCAGCGCGGCAAGCGGCGACACGTCCACGCCCAGCCGCAACATCAGCTCACGGCTCCCCGCCGCGAGGATTTCGCCGCCAGTTTTGCCGGTCACGCCGAGGCCGGGTAGATTTTCAAAATCCGTCAGCTCCGGCGGCAGCATACCCGCGCAGCCGAACGCCGCGCCGCGGCACACCGCCTGCGCCACCGGATGCTCCGACAGCCGCTCGACCGACGCCGCGCACACCGCCAGCTCCTGCGGCGAAGTCCCGCCGCACAGCAGCAGCTCCGTGACCTCCGGCTGCCCCCACGTAAGAGTTCCGGTCTTGTCGAACACCACAGCGCCCGTGCGCCAGCAATTCTCTATTGCGGCTCCGTTCCGGAACAGGACGCCAAGCTCCGCCGCGCGTCCGGTGCCGACCATGATGGCCGTGGGTGTGGCGAGGCCGAGTGCGCAGGGGCAGGCGATGACCAGCATACTGCACAGGCAGTTTACCGCCCTGTCCCAGTCGCCGGGGGCGAGCGCGAAGAACCACAGGCAGAACACGCCCGCCGCCAGCGCGATCATCACCGGCACGAACACCGCCGCGATCTTATCCGCCAGCCGCTGCACGGGCGCTTTTGAGCTTTGCGCGCGCTGCACAAGGTCGATTATCTGCTGCAGAACGGAGTCCTTGCCAAGCCGCGTCGCCGCGAGCTTCACGCTGCCGGAGCGGTTGAGCGTGCCGCCGAGCAGCTCATCGCCCTCGGATTTATCTACCGGCAGGCTCTCCCCCGTCAGCAGCGACTCGTCGACCGCGCAGCGCCCCTCGATTATCACGCCGTCCACCGGGATGCGCTCCCCCGGACGGATGATGACGATGTCGTGCTCCTCGATCTCCTCTATGCTCAGCTCCTTCTCCTCGCCGCCGCGCTGCACGAGCGCGGTTTTCGGCTGGAGCCGCATGAGGCGGCGTATTGCCTGCGAGCTTTCGCCCATGGCGAGCTGCTCAAGGTAGCGCCCGAACAGCAGCAGCGCGATGAGCACGCCGTCGGAGAGAAAGTACAGCATCTTTCCGATAGGAACAGTGAAGCCGACGTAGCTGCTGTACAGGTAAATTATCGTCGTCGACAGCGCGACGAGGACGTCCATGTTCATCGTCCCGTTACGCAGGCCGCGCCAAGCGCCGCGGTAAAAATACATGCCCGGCCAGAACTGGATCACGGTTGCGATCGCGAACTGGACGAGGTAGTGCATCTCCCAGACGAGCGGCACGCTCAGAAGCGTCGCGGCGGCGATGAGCCGCAGCAGCGAGAGCCGCTTTCTGACCTCCGACTCCTCCTCGCCGCTCGTCATCTCGCCCAGCTCCGCCCACACACCTACCTCGCGCAGCGCCGCGAGCAGGCGGCGGCTGTCCGGATTCACAGGCCAGACGCGGACGAGGATGCCGCCGGTCCCGGCGTTCTGCTCCGCGCTCTGCACCTCCTCCAAGGCGCGCAGCGCGGCGAGGGCTCGGCTCATCGTCTCCGCGTCGAGCGCGGGGCATTTCAGCTCCACGCTGTCCGCCGGGACGCCGAAGCCCGCTTTTTTCACCGCCGCGGCGATCGACGCGATGCTTGCCGCGCCCTCGTCATAGCTTATGAGCGCGCGGCCGGACGCGTAGTTCACCGCCGCCTCGTGCACGCCATTCACGGCGCCAAGCGCGCGGTTCAGCCGCTCAACGCAGGCCGCGCAGTCGATATCGCTGATTTTCAGGGAAATTTCTCTCATTGCGGACACCCGGTTCAACACGGCCGATACGGGAGACGCTGTCCCCAGTATCTGCCGATAAAATTCTTATTTTTCTGCGTTTTCGGCCTTTACGGCTTTCTTGATCTCGAAAAACTTCTTGAGAGATATGACGGAGCAGGGCAGGCAGAACACCGGCACATGGAAGAGCAGTATCCAGCTGAGCGTGTCGACGCCCTGATAGAACTGCAGGCCGTTGCCCGCATCGTACCAGACGCCCTCGATAAGCTCAAAATATGTAAAGTTCCAGATACCCCAGTTCAGGCCGCTGGAGGAGCCGAAGCAGTGCAGCACGACGAACGAGAGCGAGGTGACGATGCCGCCCAGCGCACTGACGAGCGTAGCGGACATGCGGCGGCTCTTGGCCAGAAAGATGGACACGACGGGCAGCACGTAGACGATGAGGTTCAGCGCCCAGAGAGACAGCGGGATGGTGTAGCCCCAGTTGACGGCCTGACGGATATGGTCGCCGTCGTGAATGAGCACCGACACGAGCATGATGACCGCGCAGATGACCATCATCTTGGTGGTCTTTGCGTCAAGCTTCGTGTCCAGCAGGCGGACGGTATTTTTCTCCTTGGTTGACATTGCAGAATCCTCCCCAGAATTTTTATTATTGACCGTTTGGTCAATAATAAATTTAGCACAATCTTCCGGCATTGTCAAGAACTTGACTTTCGTTTTTTACCGTATGGTCAAAAATATGCTTGGATATTGTGTTGGTGATATGTGGTGAGTTTGTTGGGGATAAAGGCGGGACGGCACAGCGGCCGTCCCGTGAATTTTGCGCCTTGCATTAACGTACAAATCGACGCATCAATCCAAAACTTGCCTGTCATTCCGAGGAGCGAAGCGACGTGGGAATCCGTTCTCCTTGTGACAGTAGCATTTTTTGTGCTGTGTAACGGGGATACGGATTCCCACGACCAGTGACATCGGTCACTGGTCTCGCGACGGCGGCATACCACGATTCATTGATTTGCCGCCTAG